>JABFXD010000787.1 GCA_013361925.1 Streptomyces sp.
CGCTGCTCCTTGCTGCCGGTCTTCCAGACCTGCCCGAAGGCCTCCATCAGACCGAAGCCGGCCTGGCGGATCTCACCCAGCGCCTCGAAGTCCACACCACGGGAGGCTTCCTCCCAGGGCGCGTCGGGGCCCTCCTCGGCCGCGGTGCGGCCCGCCTCGGTGAGCGAGAACAGCTTCTTGCCGCCCTCGCTCTCGCTGGCGATCAGGCCCTCGTCCTCCAGCAGCTGAAGGGTGGGGTACACCGAGCCGGGGCTGGGCTTCCACGCCCCGCCGCTGCGCTCGGCGATCTCCTGGATCATCTCGTACCCGTGCATCGGCCGGTCCCTGAGCAGGGCGAGGATCGACGCGCGTACGTCGCCGCGCCGCGCCCTCCCCCTCGGTCCGCCGCGCCCTCGTGGCCCCCAGGGGCCCGGACCGAAGCCCGGTCCGCCGAAGCCGGGGCCACCCGGCCCGAAGGGCCCGAAGGCACCACGCCGACCGTCGAAACCGCCTCGGCCGCCGCGGGGGCCGGGTCCACCGTGTCCACGTTCGAATCCATGGGAACGCATCGCCATCACTCCATCCATCGTTGATCTGTCGCGATGCGTCAACGATATATCGGAACTGTTCGCATGGCAAGGCCCATGGAGCCGACCCGAGTCGGTCCCCGCGCGCCGTGCTCCCGCTCAGTGCCCCCGGAACGCCTCCTCCAGCCACCAGGCCCCGTGCTCCCGCGTCACCTTGGCGTCCACCAGCAGCGGTGCCGAGCGGGGCCCCGCCACCCAGTCCTCCACCGCCTTGAGGTCGGCGCGGCCTCGTACGGTCACCGCCTCGAAGCCATGGCCGCGGGCGACGGCGGCGAGGTCGGTGGGCGGGAAGGTGACCGCGTCGAGGGGGAAGCCGTCGGGGCCGAAGTGGTGGACCTCGGCGCCGTAGGCCTCGTCGTCGTAGACGATCACGACCATGGGCAGCCCGAGCCGTCGTACGGTGTCCAGCTCGGCCACTCCCATCAGCGCCCCGCCGTCCCCGAGCGCCGCCACCGGCAGCCGGTCCGGCCGGGCCAGCGCCGCGCCGATCGTCGTCGCGAGGCCCAGGCCGATCGACTGGAAGGCCTGGGTGAAACAGAATCCGTCCTCGTCGGGCACCGAGAGATAGGCGCTCGGATAGCCCATGAAGTTGCCGGAGTCGACGCCCACGACCCGCTCGGCCGGGAGGATGGCGTCGAGGGCTGCGCTCAGGGTGCGCGGGTCGATACGGTCCCGGGTGCTCTCGTCGTCGTAGGGGATGTCCCGCCACCGCCCTCGGGCGCGGAGGGCTTGCGCGATGTCCTCGGTGCGCCGGCCCTCGCGTCGTTCGCCGCCCGCGGCCAGCGCCTGTCGTGCCGTGCGGGCGACGTCGCCCGTGACGCCCAGGTGGATCTCGCGGTGCGCGCCGAGCGCGGAGGCGTCGTCGTCGACCTGGACGACGGTGGCGTCGGGCCCGATCAGCCGGCCGTGCCGCGTGGTCCACATGGTGAGGGAGCAGCCCCAGCCCACGATCAGGTCGGCGTCCTGGATCAGCTCGGCGGCCAGGGGCGTGGCGAAGCCTCCCGAGATGCCGAGCGACCAGGGGTCGCCGTGGAACAGGCCGTGGGCGACGGCGGAGGTGGCGAGCAGCGCGCCGTGGTGGTCGGCGAGCGCGGCCAATGCCTCGCCGGCCGCCCGGGCGCCCCGGCCCGCCACGAACACCGGGCGGCGAGACCGGGCGAGGGCCGCGACCAGCGCCGCCACCTCGGCCGCGGCCGGTTCCACGGGGGTCCGCGCCGGGGGCGGTACGACGGCGAGGGCGCCCGTGTCGGGGACGTCCAGGTCCTGCACGTCCAAGGGGAGGTTGAGGACGACGGTACGGCGCTCGTGCAGGGCGCGGCGTACGGCACCGCAGGCCTGCTCGACCGCCGATGCCGGGGACGTCACGCGTTCGGTGACCGCGCCCACCGCCCGCGCCAACGCCTCCTGGTCGACGTGGAAGTTGGAGGTCGGCCGGGTGGCCTCGGCGGCCAGGACGAGCAGCGGGGTGCGGCTCTTCGCGGCCTCGGCGACACCCGTCAGGGCGTTGGTCAGGCCGGGCCCCTGATGGACGCTGAGGGCGGCGACCGCACCGCTGACCCGGGCGTAGGCGTCGGCCATGGTGGCCGCTCCGCCCTCGTGGCGGGCGGCGACGAAGCGGGCCCCGGTCGCGGTCATCGCGTTGGTGACATGGAAGTTGCCGGAGCCGACCACGCCGAACACCTGCCGCACACCCGCCGCGGTCAGGGCCCGGCCGACCGCCTCGGCGACCTTCATGAGCGCTCCACCAAGGCGATGACCCGGGCCGGCGAGCCAGAGCCCCGGACGATCGGCAGCGGACCCGCGACGACCACCGCGCCGGTGGCGGGCAGCTCACCGAGGTTCTGGAGCTGCGTCAGCCCGTACTTGTCGTTGCCCATGAGGTACGAGTGGCAGGGGAAGACGGGGTCGAAGGAGTGTGCCCCGCCGGCGTCGGTGCCCACCGTCTCGGTGCCGAGGCCGATCACCGGGGACTCCTCGGCGACCCAGCGGGCGCACTCGGGCGACAGGCCCGGGGTGTGAGGGCCCCTCTCGTCGGCGTTCAGGAACTCCCGCTGGGACTGGGACCGGGCGTCCCAGCCGGTGCGCAGCAGCAGCCAGCCCCCGTCGGGCAGCGGACCGTTCCCGGCCTCCCACGCCTTGATGTGGTCCACCTCGACCAGGAAGTCGGGATCCTCGGCCGCCTCGGCGGAGAAGTCCAGCACGACCGCGGGCGCGATCAGCCGGCTCACCGGCACCGAGGCCACGTCGCCGAGGTCCTTGCCGGTGACCCAGTGGTTGGGGGCGTCGAAGTGGGTGCCGGTGTGCTCGCCCGTGCGGAAGTTGTTCCAGTACCAGGCCGGGCCGCGGTCGTCGTACCGGCTGATCTCCTCCAGCTCGAACACCTGCGTCTGCCCGAACGGCTCGGGCAGCTGGATCACCGGGGTCTCCGAGGACAGCGGCGCCGTGAGATCGACGACCTCGATCGCACCGCCCCGCAGCCCGGCCAGCAGGGCTTGGAGAACGGACGGCTGGGACATGGCGGCCTCCTGGACTGTCGCGGACGGGTGACGCGTTGACGACGGTCGCACCGCCGGGGCGACGCGTCCAGACAGCGCTCCGGGAGGGAGAACGGGAGGGAACCCGGGAGGGAAATGGGTCCAGTGGCCCCGAATTGGCCTTGGCCGGGTGGACCACTCGCGCTTAGCGTCGAGCGCATGCGCATCCGAATCGTCGACGCCTTCACCGACCGCCCCTTCGCCGGCAACCCGGCCGGCGTGCTGCTGCTCGACTCCTTCCCGGACGACGAGCGGCTCCAGAACGTGGCCGTCGAGGTCAACCACGCCGAGACGGCCTTCGCCCACCCCCTTCCCGAGGGCGGCGACGCCGACTGGGCGCTGCGCTGGTTCACTCCGGCCGCCGAAGTGAACATGTGCGGCCATGCCACGCTGGCCACGGCGCACGTGCTGCGCACGACCGGCGCGCACGAGGGCCCGGTGCGGTTCGCCACGCGCAGCGGGGTGCTCATCGCGACACCGGGCGAGGACGGTTCGATCACCCTGGACTTCCCCACCGCGCCGCTCACCCGGACCGAGGTGCCGGCCGGGGTCGCGGAGGCGCTCGGTGCGGTGCCGCTCTCCGCGTTCGACACCGGTCCGAACGTCGGCGACCTGGTCCTCGAACTCGCCGACGAGAAGACCGTCCACGCCCTCGACCCCGACCACAAGGCCCTCGGCGCCTTCTCCGAGCGCGGCATCATCGCGACCGCCCGCGCCGAGGACCCGGCCCGGGGCTACGACTTCGTCTCCCGCTGCTTCTTCCCGAACTACGGCATCGACGAGGACCCGGTCACCGGCAGCGCGCACACCGCGCTGGCCCCCTTCTGGGCCGAGCGTCTGGGCCGCACCGAGCTGACCGGCCTCCAGGCCTCCCCGCGCTCGGGCCGGGTCCGCACCGAACTCCGCGGTGACCGCACCCTCCTCACGGGCCGCGCGGTCACCACGATCGAGGGCGAACTGCTCGTCTGACGCCCCCGGCAGGGCCGGCGCCGGCTCACGCGGTCGGCAGCCAGCCCACCTTCCCGGCCAGCAGCGCGTACCCGACGAACGCCCCGATGTCGAGCAGCGAATGCGCCACCACCAGGGGACCCACCCGGCCCCATCGGCGGTAGAGGTAGACGAACACCACGCCCATCGCCATGTTGCCGATGAACCCGCCGATGCCCTGGTAGAGGTGGTACGACCCGCGCAGTACGGAACTGGCCACCAGCGCGGTCCCCGGCGTCCAGCCCAACTGGCCGAGCCGGCGCAGCAGATAGCCGACGACGATGACCTCTTCGAGGATCGCGTTCTGCATCGCGGACAGCACCAGCACCGGGTACTTCCACCACACCTCGGGCAGCGCCTCGGGCACGACGGTGAGATTGAAGCCCAGGCCGCGTGCGGCCAGGTAGAAGGCGATTCCGGTACTGCCGATCACCGCGGCGATCCCCGCGCCCCGCGCCAGGTCGAACCACGGCTTGGTGCGGTCGAAGCCGAGGACGCGCAGGCTGCTCCCCTCCCGCAGCAGCAGATGCGCGACCAGGGCGACGGGCACGAGTGACGAGGCGATCCCGAAGAGCTGCCAGGCGAGATCGAGCCAGGGACGGCCGGGTGCGGCCGAGGCGTTGAGGGTGGCCGCCTGGTCCTTGAGGCCGCCCGGTTTGGTGACCGATCCGACAAAGCTGATCAGGGCGGACACACCGCTCGCACCGAGCGAAAGCCCCAGAACGAGCAGGGTCTCGTCCCGGAGGATCCGTCGTGAGGGCCGCTCCGGCGGAAAAGAATCAGCCACCGCACCCGCCTCTGCCTGCACACCTGACTCCAATTCAGTAATCCCGTCTCATCCCCTTCGTGGCCCCGCTAGGGTCCTCGAAAGAACTTACGAAGATCGTGAGAACTTACGACGATCGTGCGCGACAGGCCGTTGGGGGACGGACACCGTACGGGGCGTTCCTCCCCCTTCGACCGCCATCCGGCCGGCGACCGGCAGCAGGTCCGACAGGGAGGGGCACCACCGTCATGGGACGTCACAGCTTGCCCGATCAGTATGGGGCGGGCGGCAGCGACCCCCGCCCACGCGCCCGGCGCCGCACGGTGGCCATCGCGACCGTACTCGTCCTGACCGTCGCCGGCGGCGCGGCGGCGGCCGTCCGCAGCGGACTGCTCTCCTTCGGCTCCTCCTGCCAGGACAACGCGGTACGGCTGAAGGTCGCCGCGTCTCCCGACGTGGCCCCGGCCCTGCGCGCGGCGGCGGAGCGGGCCCGCGACCACAGCCTCACCTCCGACGGCCGCTGCGTGGACGTCACCGTCAGCGCCCAGGACTCCCACAAGGTCGCGGACACGCTGCTCGGGGGCCGGAAGACCGATGTGCAGATATGGGTGCCTGACTCGGAGGTCTGGGTCGAGCGGGTCGGGGCGGACAGGGCGGCGACGGAGGTGACGCCGGTCGGCAACTTCGCGTCCTCGCCCGTGGGGGTGGCGATGGTGCCGCGGGCCGCGAAGTCGCTGGGGTGGCCGGAGAAGACGTACAGCTGGATCGAACTCGCCGGTGCCACCCTGCGGGACGACGGCCTCAGGCTCGGCGCGGCCGACCCCGCGCGCAGCGCGACCGGCCTGCTCGCGCTGACCCGGCTGAGCGCCGCCGCGGGCGCGATCGAGGGCGGCGACACCCAGGCGGCGGCCATGATGAAGACCCTGTCGCAGCGCACGTCCGACAGCGACACCCAGGTCCTGGACACCCTCCCGCGCGACGCCTCCGGCACCGAGCAGGGCAACCCGAAGCGCAACCAGGCGCTGGTCCTCAGCGAGCAGACGGCGTTCGCGTACAACGCCTCCGCCGGGGGCGAGGGGCTCGACCTCTTCTATCCGAAGGACGGCTCACCGCGGCTCGACTTCCCCTACACCCTGGTCGACCAGGCGGTGCTGAGCACGGACGAGAGCCGGGCGGCGCTGCGGTTCGTGAACTATCTGCGCAAGCCCGAGCAGCAGAAGCTGTTCCACCAGTACGGCTTCCGCACCTCCGACGACGAGGTGGCGCAGTCGCTCGTCACGCGGGCGGGCGGCAGCGAGCCGCAGCCGTACGCGAAGCCCGCCGTACGGCCGGCCTCCAAGGCGGCGCTCGAGGAGGCGCTCGGCACCTGGACGATCACGGTGCAGAGCGCGCGCATCACCACGGTCGTGGACGCGTCCTCCTCGATGTCCGAGCCGGTCGCGGGCACGGCCCAGTCCCGCATGGACGTCACCAAGGCGTCCCTCCTCCAGGCCCTCGCCACGTTCACGCCGGACGACGAGATCGGCCTGTGGGACTTCTCCACCAAGCTGGACGGCGACAAGGACTACCGCGTCCTGGTGCCGACCGAGCGCCTCGGCTCGACCCAGGGCAACGGCAGCCAGCGCGACCGCCTGACAGCGGCGTTCAGCGGCCTCACCCCCGTCCCGAACGGCGCGACCGGCCTCTACGACACCACCCTCGCCGCCTACAAAGCGGCCGTCTCCTCCTACGCCAAGGGCAAGTTCAACGCCCTGGTCGTCCTGACCGACGGGGTCAACCAGGACCCCGGCAGCATCTCCCGCGGCGCCCTC
>JABFXD010000583.1 GCA_013361925.1 Streptomyces sp.
TGCATCAGCTCGCAGTACCTCCGCGTCAGCGCGGCGAACGCGGCGTCGCGGCTCAGCCCCTTCTCCAGGGCCCGGTGGAAGGTCGCGGACTGCCAGGTCGCCCCGTTGGCACGGCGTCGGCAGCGTTCGTCGATGACACCGAGGTAGAAGTCCCGGTCGGCGGGTTCCACGCCCCACCCGTCGAGCCCTGCCTCGGCCAGCGGCAGCAGCTCGTCGCGGACGAGGGTGACGGCGTCGACCTGGGTCAGCCCGCCGAGGCGTCCGCGCCGCGGCCATTCGAAGCGGGCGTCGATCCCGTACTTGCAGGCCGCGTCGAAGTTGGCGGCGGCCGACTCGAAGGGCAGCCGGGTCCACACCGGCCGCGACTCCTCGGCGAGGGCGCGGACGACACCGTAGTAGAACGCGGCGTTGGCGATGACGTCGGTGACGGTCGGCCCGGCCGGGAGCACGCGGTTCTCCACGCGCAGATGCGGGACACCGTCGGCGATGCCGTACACCGGCCGGTTCCAGCGGTACACCGTGCCGTTGTGCAGGACGAGTTCGGCGAGAGACGGCACCCCGCCCTCGTCCAGCACCCGCAGCGGGTCCTCGTCGTCACAGATCGGCAGCAGCGCCGGGTAGTAGCGCAGGTTCTCCTCGAAGAGGTCGTACGCCGAGGAGATCCACCGCTCCCCGAACCAGGTGCGCGGCCGCACCCCCTGCGCCTGGAGTTCGGGCGGGCGCGTGTCGGTGGACTGCTGGAACAGCGGGGGCCGGGACTCGCTCCACAGCTCCTTGCCGAACAGGAACGGCGAGTTGGCGCCTACGGCGATCTGCGCGGCGGTGACGGCCTGCGCGGCGTTCCACACGTCGGCGAAGCGCCCCGGGGTGACCTGGAGGTGCAGTTGCACGGAGGTGCAGGCGGCCTCCGGCGCTATCGACTTCGAGGTGCAGCTCAGGCGTTCCACCCCGTCGATGTCCAGGGTGAAGTCCTCACCGCGGGCGGCCACGATCTGGTCGTTGAGCAGGGTGTAGCGGTCGACGTCGGAGAGGTTCGAGGAGACCAGGTCGTCCCGGTCGAGCGTCGGCAGAATGCCGATCATCACGATCCCCGCGTCGAGCTCTCCCGCCTTTCGGTCCGCATAGGCCAGCGAGGTGCGTATTTCCTCGGCGAGCCGGTCGAATACACGCCCTCCCAACGGATGTGGAGCTATGTTGACTTCCAGGTTGAACATGGCGAGTTCTGTTTGGAAATCTCGGCTCGCGATGCGTTCGAGCACCTGCGCATTCAGCATTTTCGGCATGCCGTCGGCGCCGGTGAGATTCAGTTCGATCTCCAGCCCCATGAGGTTCTTCGGCCGGTCGAACCGCTTCTCCTCCAGCAGCCGCTCCAGGCCCGTCAGGCACTGCCGGAGCTTGCCGCGGTAGCGCTGGCGATCGGACAGATCGAACCGACCTGCCACGACCTTCTCCCCCATCGAAGCGTCCCTCCTCGGATGGGCGTGCCGTACATCGGCCGCCGGGCGTCCCGGGTCAGGTGGGATGATGCCCAGCGGAGCCGATCGATAACGTCCCGCACGGGCCCGGCAACCGCTACTCTGGCGCAAGTGACCGGCGGCACATTCACCGGGCATGCGGCACTGTGCAGTTTCGAGTGCCCTGAACATCTCGTGAAAAACGCCGACGACAATTGGCCGTCCAGTTCTCCGGCATTCTTCGAGGTCATCGCCGTACAGCCGATCCAGAATCGGGATGATTCCCTCGTATCGCCGACCGAATGGACCCTTGCCGAACGCCTCGGAAACGGCTAGACGAAACATCGTCTGAACACGTGTCGTATAAACTCCGCGAGCGAGGCAGAAGGCGGGCGCCCCGGTCGAACGATCCTGCCGTCAAGGTCCCGTACGGCAGGCCCCACCCCCTCAAGCGTGTGCCCGACCCGGCCCCCGCCTCTCTGACCCCGCGAGCTGACAGCGCCGTCCGCCCACGCCCTCGCGCCACTGTGCCTGTCGAATGAGAGGCGACCCACCATGCCGCTGCATGTACCCCCGGCCCCCGCGCCCGCACTTCGCTCCGTCCTCACCGCGCTCGGTTCGCCCACCGCTGTCCGCGAGGCCCGAACACCGTCCCTGCGCAACGCCCAGGGACCCGCCACCCCCGAACTCCCGCTGCCCGTCCACGTACTCGACGAGATCACCGCCGAGGGCGCCGCCGCCACCCGGCTGGCCGGGTGGCGCTTCCTGATCCGGTGCGGCGACCGCGCCGTGGCCGCGGCCGAGACCCGGCTGACCCCCGACGGCTGGGCCTTCTCGCACTTCTTCGAAGGCCCCTACATCACGTCCACCGAGCGCGCGCTGCGCCAGGCCGAGACCATGCAACAGCCCTACCAGCCCCGCCTGTTGTCGGTCCCCGGCCTGTACATGCTCACGCTCTGGCTGCACGGCGACTGCACCGCCGACGGCGCCGGCGGCCACCCCGCCGCCACCGATCTGCTCGTCCCGCTCGCGCCCGCGCCACCCGGTATCGCCGCCCACCGGCCGCACCGCGTCGCCGAACTTCTCCCGATGCTGACCCATCGGGTGACACCCGCGCCCGCACCCCTGCTGAGCCAACCCGCCTGACGCCCACGACATCGACGGCATCGAAGACATCGGCTCGTACGAGCGAATCACAGCTCGTACGAGCCTTCTTTCTGCCCGCACCCGTCCGGACTAGCCCTATCCGGCCATCGCGAACCACCCGAAGGGACAGTGCAGTTGGGATGAACCGTCCGCCCGGGTGACGCGTCCTGAACCTGTGAGTAGCGGTGCTGCCAAATCCCTGCGGATTGACGCCCGTGGGGCAACACTGGTTCCGACCGACTTATCACAACGGGGGCAACGATGAAAACCACGACAAAGCGAAAGATCCCACCCATGTGCCAGCACCAGCCGCCGTGTCCGACCGCCGACTCCGCCGACCGGGAATCCGCCCGCCTCGCGGCGCACCACCCGGAGCAGGGCTGGAGCCTGCTGTGCAACGGGGTTCTGCTCTTCGAGGACACCGGCGAGCTCCTGCCCGACGGCCAGATCATCGCCCCGCACCGCCCGCTGGGCACCGACAAGGTGATGACCGCCGCCTGACGCACCGCCGGGCGGCCGGCGCACGCCCGGAGAACAGTGGGGCCGGCCCGCAGACACACGCTGCGAACCGGCCCCGACGCATGTCCGGGGGTGCTCACTCCCCGTAGCCCCGCATGCGGAATGCGCTCATCCTGACGATCGACCCTCTGCGCCCCTTCCCATCCATGCCCGTTTTCCGGAAGACTCCTGGAAGTTTCGATCCGTCAGTGGATCCGTCCACGGAGGTGGGGAGTTGGCAACACACGAGGTCGGCACCGAAGGGCCGACCGAGCCCGGGAGCCGGGTCACGATCACCGAGATCGCCCGACAGGCGGGTGTCTCGGTGCCGACGGTCTCCCGGGTCGTCAACGGGCGTTCCGACGTGTCCCCGAAGACCCGGGCGCGGGTCGAGCAACTGCTCCAGCAGTACGGCTACCGCAAGCGCCCCACGGCCTCGGGCACCGGCGCCGCCCTGCTCGACCTGGTCTTCAACGACCTCGACAGCCCCTGGGCGGTGGAGATCATCCGCGGGGTCGAGGAGGTGGCACACGCGGCCGGTGTCGGCACCGTGGTCTCGGCGATCCACGGCCGCTCCGGCGACGCCCGCGAGTGGATGCGCAATCTGCGGGCCCGCGCCTCCGACGGCGTCATCCTCGTCACCTCGTTCCTGGAGCCCATGCTGCACGAGGAGTTGCGCATCCTCGGCGTCCCGCTGGTGGTCGTCGACCCGGCGGGCTCCCCCGCGCTGGACGCCCCCACCATCGGCGCCGCCAACTGGTCGGGCGGCATGGCGGCCACCGAGCATCTGCTCTCCCTGGGCCACCGCAGGATCGCCCTGATCGCGGGCCCGCCCCGGCTGCTCTGCTCCCGGGCGCGGTTCGACGGCTACCGGGCCGCGCTGGAGGGTGCGGGGCTCGGCGTCGACGACTCCCTCGTCGTCCCCGGCGACTTCCACCCCGAGTCCGGCTTCGACGGCTGCAACGCCCTCCTCGACCTGCCCGAGCCGCCCACGGCGATCTTCGCGGCCAGCGACCAGATGGCGCTCGGCGCGATCGAGGCGCTGCGCCGCCGCGGGCTCAGGGTGCCGGAGGACATGAGCCTGGTCGGTTTCGACGACCTTCCGGAAGTCCGCTGGTCCGCCCCGCCCCTCACCACCGTCCGTCAACCGCTCGCGGACATGGGCAAGTTGGCCGTCCGTACGGTGCTCAGACTGGCCCGCGACGAACAGCCGGACTCCCCCAGGGTGGAGCTGGGCACGGAGCTGGTGATCCGCGCGAGCACGGCACCGCATCCCGGCTGAGACACAGCCTCGCATCCTGGCTGACGACACGGCGCCGCTTCCCGGCTGACGACACGACACCGGCCCGGCGGTGGGACGCACCGCCGGGCCGGGCCGCACCCCGGCGGACTCCCCTCCGTGCCCAGCCGCCGGGTGTCTCATGAGGCCGCCGCTACTTGAGCGCGTCCCTGATCGCGAAGTACGCGGGCTTCGGCTGGAGTTGCTCGTCGTACGGCAGGGCCGCGCCCTCGCCCTCGAAGAACGCCGGTATCCAGCTGTACTTGTCCGTGTAGTCCCAGATCGTGATGCCCACGCACCGGCGCACCGCGAGGCAGGCGTCGGTCAGGTCGGCGTACCACTGGGCCTGTTGGGCGAGCTTCTCCTCGGTCGCCGGCAGGATCATCCGGATGTCGACCTCGGTGAGCGCCGTGTCGAGGCCCAGCTTGGCGAACCGGCGGAGGTTGTCCTCCAGCGAGGTGGGATAGCCGTACTGGAGCGCCAGGTGGGCCTGGAGACCGATGCCGTCGAGCGGGACGCCCTTGGCCTTCAGCTCCTTGGCGAGGTTGTAGTAGGCGTCGCTCTTCGCGCCGACCGTCTCGATGTTGTAGTCGTTGAGGTAGAGCTTGACCTTCGGGTCGGCCTGCCGGGCCCAGCGCAGGGCGTCGGCGATGTAGCCGGGGCCGAGGGTCTTGTAGAAGACCGTCTCGCGGTAGGTGCCGTCCTCGTTGAAGGCCTCGTTGACGACGTCCCAGGCGAAGACCTTGCCGCGGTAGTGCCGTACCTCGGTCTGGATGTGCTTCTTCAGCACGGCCCGCAGCTCGGTCGCCGTCCACTCCTTGGAGGTCACCCAGTCGGGCAGCTGGCTGTGCCAGACGAGGGTGTGGCCGCGCACCTTCTGGTGGTGGGCGCGGGCGAGGTTCACGATCTCGTCGCCGTTGGTCCAGTCGAAGACGCCCTGCTGGGGCTCGGTGGCGTACCACTTCATGCCGTTGCCGGGCGTGATCTGGTCGAACTCGCTGCCGAGGAGCGCCTTGTAGGGCTCGTCGACGAGTTCGGGGTTGTCGGTGGCGCTGCCGAAGTAGCGGCCGTGACGCTGGGCCAGGTCGGCGAGCGTGGGCTGCTTGTCGTGCGCCTGGGCGGGCGCCGCCATTCCGCTGGCGACCAGGACCGCGGCCAGGGCGCCGACGAGTCTGAGGCGGTTCTTGAGCATGGTGGTGCGACTCCTCACGTGCGGGGGTGGGGGCCGTACTGCCGCCGTCAGCCCTTGGTGGCTCCGGCGGTGAGGCCGCCGACGAGCTGGCGCTCGGCGACCGAGTAGAAGGCGAGGGCGGGAACCATCGCGAGGACGAGATAGGCGAAGACCCGGGCGTACTCGGCGGAGTACTGGCCCTGGAACTGCTGGACGCCGATGGGCAGCGTCCACCAGGTGTTGTCGGTGAACACCAGCAGCGGCAGCATGAAGTTGTTCCAGCTGGTGACGACCGCGAGCACCGAGACCGTGCCGAGCGCCGGCCGGGCCATCGGCAGCAGCACCCGCCACATGAACCCGAAGGAGCTGCACCCGTCGAGGGTGGCCGCTTCCTCCAACTCCCCCGGGATCTCCCGGAAGAAGGCCCGCAGGATGATGATGGTCATCGGCAGCCCGAACGCGGCCTGCGGCAGGATCACGCCCAACGGATTGTCCAGCAGCCCGAGATAGCGCAGCAGCAGGAAGAGCGGCAGCGCGGCCACCGCGAAGGGGAACATCAGCCCCATCGTGAAGAAGGTGAACAGCACCTCCCGCCCCCGGAAGGCGAACCGCGCGAAGGAGAACGCGGCCAGCGCCGACACCGCGACGACGATCACCGTTGTGGCGATCGCGATCAGCGTGCTGTTGCCGAGCAGCTTCCAGAAGTCGCCCGAGCCGAGGATGTCGGTGTAGTTGCTCGCCAGCCAGTGCTCCGGCAGCCCGAAGGGGTTGCTGGAGAGCTCGTCCGTGGATTTGAAGCCGGAGAGAACGGCGTACACCAGGGGTACGACCATGACAGCGCCGACGGCGAGCAGGATGACGTGCAGCGGCAGCGTGCGTGCGGTCCTGCTCCTGCGGCTCGTTCCGTCACTCCTGCGGCCCGGTGCCTCGGTCTTGAGGCTCATGTGCCGGCCCCCCTCATCGTGGTGGTGGCCCCTTCGAGGTCGCGGCGGAGCACGAACCGCTGGTAGGCGAGGGCGAAGACGAGGCAGATGCCGAACATGACCACGCTGATCGCGCTGGCGTAGCCGACCTGGTA
>JABFXD010000300.1 GCA_013361925.1 Streptomyces sp.
CACACGCGACGAGGAGCGTTCGATGGCGGACGGCGCTGGACAGCCCGGCCCCGAGGACCCGATCAGGGTCTTCCTGCTGGACGACCACGAGGTGGTACGACGCGGGGTGCGCGACCTGCTCGACGACGAACCGGACATCACCGTCGTCGGCGAGGCCGGCACCGTCGAGCAGGCCCTGGTGCGGGTCCCCGCCCTGCGCCCCCAGGTCGCCGTCCTCGACGTACGCCTCCCGGACGGCGACGGCGTGACCGTCTGCCGGGAACTGCGCTCCCGCATGCCCGAGCTGGTCTGTCTGATGCTGACCTCCTTCGACGACGAGGAGGCCCTGCTGGACTCGATCATGGCCGGGGCGTCCGGATACGTCCTCAAGCAGATCCAGGGCTCCGACCTGGTGTCCGCCGTGCGCACGGTCGCCGCGGGCCAGTCGCTGCTCGACCCGAGCGCCACCACCAAGCTGATGACCCGGCTCCGTGAGGGCCAGAAGCAGCAGGAGGAGCCCGAGCCACTGCCGGGTCTGACGGACCGGGAACGGGAGATCCTGGCCCTGATCGGCGAGGGCCTCACCAACCGGCAGATCGGGCAGCGGCTGTATCTCGCCGAGAAGACCGTCAAGAACCACATCTCCCGGCTGCTGGCCAAACTGGGCGTCGAGCGCCGTATCCAGGCCGCCGTCATCGCCACCCAGGCCCAGGACCGGCTCCGCCGGGAAGGCCGCTGAACCGGGAGGCGCCGCGGGCACCCCAGGGCTTGCCTGCCGCCGGGTCGGGCGGGCCGATACCGTGGCAGGAAGGTGGCCCGGTCGGCCGCCGCGGGGCGCACGGAGCCGGAGGATCGCAGGTGGGAAGCTCCGAGGAGTTCTCGATGGCCCGGGTGCGGCTGCCGCAGCTGAGGCTGGACGAGCTGCTGGAGGAGTTGCAGGCCCGCCTCGACGCGGCCCGCGGCACCCGCGACCGGGTGCATAGTCTGCTGGAGGCGGTCCTCTCGGTGGGGCGCGAGCTCGACCTGGAGCAGGTGCTGCGCAGCATCGTCGAGGCCGCGGCGGTGCTGGTCGACGCGCGGTACGCGGCGCTGGGCGTGATCGGTCCGGACGGCAAGCGGCTCTCGGCCTTCCACACCGTCGGCGTCAGCGAGGAGCAGATCGCCCGGATCGGCCCCTTTCCCGAGGGACACGGCATCCTCGGTGAGCTGATCACGCATCCCGAGCCACTGCGGCTGGCGAAACTCTCCGAGCACCCGGCCTCGTACGGCTTCCCGGCCCACCATCCGCCCATGAACACCTTCCTCGGCGTCCCGATCCGGGTGCGCGACCAGGTCTTCGGCAACCTGTACCTGACGGAGAAGCGGGGCGGCGCGCAGTTCGACGAGGAGGACGAGTCGGTGCTGTCGACGCTCGCCGTCGCCGCCGGTGTGGCCATCGACAACGCCCGGCTGTACGAGGATTCCCGGCTGCGCGAGCGCTGGCTGCGGGCCACCGCCGAGATCACGCACAGTGTGATGTCCGGCAGTGAGCGCGGCGAGGTCCTGCGGGTGATCGCCGAACGGGCCCGGGAGATCACCGCCGCCGCGCTCGCGCTGGTCGCGGTCCCGGTGGAAGGCACCGGCTCGCTGGCGACGGAACTGGCCATCGGGGAGGGCGCCGACGCCTACCGGGGCCTGCTGGCCTCCGCGGACGACGGGCTGATCGGGCGGGCCTTCTCCAGCGGGGTGCCCGCCACCGCCGCCGACGTCGCGCGGGACGCGTGGATATCGGCCGTCCCCTCGGGCGTCGGCGCGCTCGGGCCCGCGGTCGCCGTACCCATCGGCACGGGCGAGGGCGTACGAGGCGTCGTCCTGCTGGCGCGGGAGGCCGGGCACACCGTCTACGCCGGGCAGGAGATCGAGCCGCTCCAGGCGTTCGCCGCCCAGGCCGCGGTCGCCATGGAGCTGGCGGACCGCCGACGGGACGCCGCCCAGATCGCCGTCCTCCAGGACCGCGACCGGATCGCCCGGGACCTGCACGACCTCGCGATCCAGCGACTCTTCGCCACCGGCATGACCCTCCAGAGCGCGGGCCGTTTCATCGACCACTCCGAGGCGTCGAAGCGGGTGGCGCGGGCGGTGGACGACCTCGACGAGACCATCAAGATCATCAGGTCGACCATCTTCGGCCTGCGCTCGCGCGAGGACACCCCCGGCTCCGGACTGCGGGCCCGCGTGGTGCGGGCCGTCGGGGAGGCGGCACCGGTGCTGGGCTTCGCACCGAGCGTGCGGATGGAGGGCCTGCTGGACACCCATGTGCCGAAGGACGTCGCCGAGCACGCGGTGGCCGTCCTCTCCGAGGCCCTGACCAACATCGCCCGGCACGCGCGGGCGACGCGCGCCGACGTGGTCCTGGAGACGGACGGCCGCGATCTGCGGCTGACCGTCTCCGACGACGGCGTGGGCATCCCGGCCGGGGGCCGCCGCAGCGGGCTGCGCAACATGGCGGAACGCGCCGAACAACTCGGCGGGGAACTGGAGTCGGACTCTCCGTCCGGCGGTGGTACGAGGCTCGTGTGGCGGGTCCCCGTCCAGGACAAGTAGCGGCCCCGTCCTGTACGTACCGGGGCGCGCGCCTCAGAGCTTGAGCGTGAACCAGGTGGTCTTGCCCTCGTCGGTGGGGCGCACCCCCCAGCCGTCGGCCAGGGCGCGGACCAGCAGCAGACCGCGGCCCGACTCCTCGTCCTGCGCCGCGATCCGCGGTTGGGGCAGATGCGGACTGCGGTCGCTCACCTCCACGGTGAGGTCCGTGGCCGTCCGGCACAGATGCAGCCCGATGGGGCCCTCGGCGTGCTGGACCGCGTTGGTGAGGATCTCGGAGAGCAGCAGCCGGGCCTCCTCCGCAGGACCGCCGCACTCCCAGGCGGTGAGCGCCTTGTTGAGGAACGCGCGCCCCTCGGGCACCGAGGACGGCAGGGCCGGCAGATCGGTGGTGAGCGCCGCCAGCGGTGCGGCCGGAAGCCGCGCCAGCAGCAGGGTCACGTCGTCGTCGTGACTGTCGGCGTCGGGCAGCAGACTGGTCAGGACATGGTCCGCCGCGCTCTCCAGACAGGGTGCGTCGACGGCGAACGAGTCGAGCACGGAGGTGAGTTGGCCGAGGCGCTCCTCGATGTCGCTGCCGGGTGTCTCGATCAGCCCGTCGGTGTAGAGGACGAGCGTGGCGCCGGGGGGTATGTCCGCGCAGGACTGCTCGTAGAGGATGCCGCCGACCCCGAGCGGAGCGTTCACCGGGGTCCGCAGACCGCTCACGGCGCAGCCCGGGGGAGCGACCAGGACGGGCAGATGGCCGGCCGAGCAGACGGTGACGGTGCCGCTGTCCGGGGCGACGACCAGATAGCAGCAGGTGACCAGCTGGTCGGGGACGTCCAGGTCGGCGACACAGGTGTCCAGGGCCTGCATCAGCTGGCGGGGCTGCATGCCGGTCTTGGCCAGGGCGTGCGCGGCGGAGCGCAACTGGCCCATCACGGCGGCGGCTTCCAGCCCGCGGCCCATCACGTCGCCGATCAGGACCCCCACCCGGCCGGCCCCCAACGGGATCAGGTCGAACCAGTCGCCGCCCACGCCCGCACCCTGGGTGGCCGGCCGGTACCGACTCGCCGTGGCCAGCCCGGGGATCGTGGCCGGGGTGCCCATCAGACTGCGTTGCAGGGTCAGCGCGATGTGCCGCTGCTGCTCGTAGAGGACCTTGAGTTCGGCCTCGGCCCGTTTGCGGTCGCTGATGTCCCGGACGATGGCGCAGGCGCCGACGACCCGTCCGCCGGTGTCGCGGGTCGGCCACAGGGTGACGTCGACGTCCAGCAGTTCGCCGCCGCGGGTCAGGCGCAGGGTCTCGAAGTGCTCGACCTTCTCCCCGTGCCGCAGCCGTTGCAGGAGGGCGGTGACCTCCCCGCGCTTCTCCCTCGGAGCCAGGACGGAGACATGGCGGCCGATGGCCTCCTTGGCGGTGTAGCCGTACAGGCTCTGCGCGGCGGCGTTCCAGTAGGTGATGTACCCGTCGAGGGTCTTGGCGAGGATCGCGTCCTGGGAGGACTCGACGAGCGCGGCGAGTTCGTTGATCCGGGCCTCGGCCGCCCTGCGGTCACTGACGTCGCGGACCGCGGCGGAGACCAGCAGCCCGTCCGCGGTCTCCAGCGGGCTCAGGCTGATCTCGACCGGGAACTCGGTGCCGTCCTTGCGCAGTCCGTGCAGATCGAGCCCGGCGCCCATGGGCCGGACCTGCCGGTTGGCGGCGTATCCGCCGCGGTGCCGGGTGTGGTGCGGGCGGAAGCGGTGCGGGATCAGCAACTCGACCGGATGGCCGAGGAGTTCCTCGCGGCGGTAGCCGAACAGGGCCTCGGTCTGGGCGTTGACGAGTTTGATGATGCCGCTGTCGTTGACGATGACCATCGCGTCCGGTGCCGCTTCCAGAAGACCGCGGAACCGGTCCTCGTCGGCTCCCGGCCGGAGTTCCCCGTCGCAGGCGCAGGGTGTCCGCTCCCCGCCGCCCGCCTCGTCCGCTACTGGAACCAGGTCCATGCCATTTCCCATCCGCCGCCGGTGATGGTGCGGGTCATCTCACCGCACCCGGACGGGATCCGGGACGCTATGTCGCTTACTGTCCGTACCCCGGCGGAACCTGTCCACCGCATATGCGCCCGATGGCCGTCTCACAGCGGTACGACGCTCGCCGGCCGGGCCTGACACCGGGTACGGCACTCCGCGGTAGCCGCCGGTTCGTGGTGCGGCTGGTGTCCGGCCCGCCAGACCGCCCCACCGGCGCGGACCGCCCGCGGCTCCCGACACCGGCGCCCGGCGCGGCGCCGCCCGCGCACCCACGTACCGGCGGGGACCAGGGTGCCGACCGCCACCGCGAGCAGCGTCGGCGGCCGCCGTACCGGCCGGCGAGGGCGCCGACCGGGAGCCGGACGGCATGAGTCAGGCCCGGCCGGATGCGGGGACGCCTGGCGGATGCTCAGCGTCCTCTTCCACGAGGCCTGGCCGCCGCGGGTGAGTCGTCCCCTGGGTCAGGAGGCGTCCGGCAGCCACAGGTCCGGGCCGAAGACCTCGTAGCGGATGTGACGCGGCGGGACGCCGCGGTCGAGCAGCTGGGTGCGGACGGCGCGCATGAACGGCAGCGGGCCGCACAGGTACACGGTCGCGCCGGCGGGCACGTCGACCCCGTCGAGGTCCATCAGGCCGGAGCGGGCCTCGGGTTCGGCGTCGCCGACACGCTCGTACCAGAACACGGCGTCGGCCGTCGGCAGCCGCTCGGTGAGGGCGCGCGTCTCGGTGCGCAGGGCGTGGGTGCCGGGGGAGTCGTCGGCGTGCAGGACCAGGACCCGGCGGGTGGAGCCGGTGGCGGCGAGGTGGGCCAGCATGCCGACCATGGGCGTGCAGCCGATCCCCGCGGAGGCGAGGACGAGCGGGGTGTCCGACTCGTCGAGGGCGACGTCGCCGAACGGCAGGGACAGGGTCAGCTCGTCGCCGGCCCGCACGGTGCCGTGCAACAGGGAGGACACCTCCCCGCCGCCCACCCGCTTGACGGTGATCCGCCGCAGCTCGCCACCCGGGTCGCCGGACAGACTGTACTGGCGCAACTGGTGCACGCCGTCCGGCATCAGGGCCCGGACGCTCACGTACTGCCCGGCCCTCGCCGCGGGGGCCGGGCCGCCGTCGGCCGGACGCAGGACGAAGGACACGACGTCCGCGGTCTCCTCGTGGCGCCCGACGACCGTCCACGGCCGCCAGACGTCCCCGGGCACGACGCCCGCCTCCTGGTAGAGGCGGGATTCCTGGGCGATGAGCGCGCCGGCCATCAGCCAGTACACCTCGTCCCAGGCCGCGGCCACCTCGGGCGTGACCGCGTCGCCGAGCACCTCGGCGATCGCCCCGAACAGGTACTTGTGGACGATCGTGTACTGGTCGTCGGTGACCCCGACCGCGGTGTGCTTGTGCGCGATCCGCGCCAGCAGCGCGTCCGGACGGACGTCCGGGTCGGCGAGGAGCGCGGTCGCGAAGCCCGCTATCGACCCGGCCAGGGCCCGGCGCTGGGCGCCGCTCGCCTGGTTGCCCCGGTTGAACATCCCGTCCAGCAGTTCGGGGCGGTCGCGGAACATCGCGCCGTAGAAGCGCGTGGTGATCTCGTCGAGGGCTCCGGCCACGGCGGGCAGCGTGGCCCGGACGACGGCGGCGGACTCTGCGGACAGCATGAAGCCTCCGGGATGAGGGGGAACGCGGACGTGCGGGGCACGGCCCCGCCGCACACCACCCTCGTCCCCGGACCCCCGTCTGCCCCAGGGCCCCATGGGACCAGGACCGGGGCCGATCGGCCCCACGCCGGGAGGGCCGCTCGGCGCCCCGCTCCGGCGGGGACCGGGGGCGAGAGGGAACAGGCCGGGGGCGCGTCAACTTCTCGGTCGGACACGGAAGTTCAGGCCCATCGAACGGTCCGGTCGCGCCGCTGTCCGGTCACAGTCTGGCCCTCCCGGATCAGTCCCAGAGAGTTGCTCCTCGCGGACGGGCCGCGTGCGTACGGTCCGGGACATCGAGGCGGGCCGGCGGCGCCGGTCCGTCGCAGTCAACACAGCGCAAG
>JABFXD010000098.1 GCA_013361925.1 Streptomyces sp.
GTGATGCGGGACGCCGGGACCTTCACCGTCGACGACCCCCGCTTCTCCACCGCCCAGGTCGTCGGCCCGAGCATGCTGTCCCTCGACGGCCCCGAGCACGCCCGGCACCGCGAGCCCTTCGCCGCGCCCTTCAAACCGCGCCAGACGTACGACCGGTTCGCCGCGTTCATAGAGGAGGAGACCGACCGGCTCGTCACCGGCATCGCACCGGCCGGCGCCGCCGAACTGCGCCGCGCCTTCGCCGGCCCCCTCGCGGTCGCCGTCGTCACCGAGGCGCTCGGTCTCTCCGGCGTCGGCACCGACACCGTCCTGGCCTGGTACGAGGCGATCGTGGCATCGGTCTCCGACATCACCGCCGGACACCGGCCCAGCCCGCACGGCACCGCCGCCTACGCCCAGCTGCGGGCGGCCGTCGACGCCACCGTCGCCGCGCACGGCACGTCCTCCCTGCTCGGCTCCGCCGCCGACCGGCTGCCCCTGCCCGAGGTCGCCTCCAACGCCGCGGTCCTGATGTTCGGCGGCATCGAGACCACCGAGGCGATGATCACCAACGCGCTGCTGCATCTGCTCCGCCACCCCGACCAACTCGCCCTGGTCCAGGCCGAACCCGATCTCGTCGACGGCGCGATCGAGGAGTCCCTGCGCCTCGAACCCGGCGCCGCCGTCGTCGACCGCTACGCCACCCGCGACACCGACCTCGGCCCGGCCACGATCCGCCGCGGCGACCTCGTCACCGTCTCGCTCACCGGCGCCAACCGCGATCCGGCGGTCTTCCCCGACCCGGACCGCTTCGACGTCCGCCGCGAGAACGCCCGCCTCCAACTGGCCTTCGCCCATGGCCCCCACCACTGCATCGCCGCGCACCTCGCCCGTCTGGAGACCCGCATCGCCCTGCGGACCCTCCTCGCCCGCCTGCCGGGCCTGCGTCTCGACGAGGAGCACCCGGCGGCGCCGTACGGTCTGGTCTTCCGGAAGCCGGCCACGCTCCACACCCGATGGGGGAGAAACGGGCAAACGGGCTAAATCTCCGTTTCCGAGTGACCTGCCTCTCATGGCACCCGGCGGCCATAGCCGCGACCATGGTGTCCGTCACCGGCAGGCCGAAGGGATCGGGAATGCTCCGCAAGGTACTGGTAGCCAACCGAGGCGAGATCGCGATTCGCGCCTTCCGCGCCGGCTATGAACTGGGCGCGAGGACCGTCGCCGTCTTCCCCCACGAGGACCGCAACTCACTGCACCGGCTCAAGGCCGACGAGGCGTACGAGATCGGCGAGCCGGGGCATCCGGTGCGGGCCTACCTCTCCGTCGAGGAGATCATCCGGGCCGCACAGCAGGCCGGCGCCGACGCCGTCTACCCGGGCTACGGGTTCCTCTCCGAGAACCCCGAGCTGGCCCGCGCCTGCGAGGAAGCCGGGATCACCTTCGTCGGGCCGAGCGCGGACATCCTCGAACTCACCGGCAACAAGGCGAGGGCGGTGGCCGCCGCCCGCGCGGCCGGCGTACCCGTCCTCGGTTCCTCCGAGCCCTCCAGCGACGTGGACGAGCTGGTGCGGGCCGCCGAGGACATCGGCTTCCCGGTGTTCGTGAAGGCCGTCGCCGGTGGTGGCGGACGCGGTATGCGGCGTGTCGAGGACCCGGCCACGCTGCGGGAGTCCATCGAGGCGGCGGCCCGTGAGGCGGCCTCCGCGTTCGGCGACCCGACCGTCTTCCTGGAGAAGGCCGTCGTCGACCCGCGCCACATCGAGGTGCAGATCCTCGCCGACGGCCAGGGCAACGTCATCCACCTCTTCGAGCGTGACTGTTCCGTCCAGCGCCGCCACCAGAAGGTCATCGAGCTGGCCCCGGCGCCGAACCTCGACCCGGAGCTGCGCGACCGGATCTGCGCGGACGCCGTACGTTTCGCCCGCGAGATCGGCTACCGCAACGCGGGCACGGTGGAGTTCCTCCTCGACCCGGCCGGCAACCACGTCTTCATCGAGATGAACCCGCGCATCCAGGTCGAGCACACGGTCACCGAAGAGGTCACCGACGTCGACCTCGTCCAGTCCCAACTCCGCATCGCCGCCGGTGAGACCCTCGCCGACCTCGGGCTCTCCCAGGAGACGGTCACCCTGCACGGCGCCGCCCTCCAGTGCCGGATCACCACCGAGGACCCCGCCAACGGCTTCCGCCCCGACACCGGCCGCATCAGCGCCTACCGCTCGCCCGGCGGCTCCGGCATCCGCCTCGACGGCGGAACCACCCACGCCGGTACGGAGATCAGCGCCCACTTCGACTCCATGCTGGTCAAACTCACCTGCCGGGGCCGGGACTTCGGTACCGCGGTCAAGCGGGCCCGGCGCGCGGTCGCCGAGTTCCGCATCCGCGGCGTGGCCACCAACATCCCGTTCCTCCAGGCCGTGTTGGACGACGCGGACTTCCAGGCGGGCCGCGTCACCACGTCGTTCATCGAGCAGCGCCCGCACCTGCTCACCTCGCGCACCTCCGCGGACCGCGGCACCAAGCTACTCACCTACCTCGCCGACGTCACCGTCAACAAGCCGCACGGCGAGCGCCCCCAGCTGATCGACCCCAGCAGCAAGCTCCCGCGCCACACCGGAGAGGTGCCGCCGGCCGGTTCGAAGCAGAGGCTCACCGAGCTCGGCCCGGAGGGCTTCGCCCGCTCGCTGCGCGAGTCCCCGACCATCGGCGTCACCGACACCACGTTCCGCGACGCCCACCAGTCCCTGCTCGCGACCCGCGTACGCACCAAGGACCTCCTCGCCGTCGCCCCGGTCGTCGCCCGCACCCTGCCCGAACTCCTCTCCCTGGAGTGCTGGGGCGGCGCCACCTACGACGTCGCCCTGCGCTTCCTCGCCGAGGACCCGTGGGAGCGGCTCGCCGCCCTGCGCGAGGCCGTCCCCAACATCTGCCTCCAGATGCTGCTGCGCGGCCGCAACACCGTCGGCTACACCCCGTACCCGACCGAGGTGACCGACGCCTTCGTGCAGGAGGCCGCCGCCACCGGCATCGACATCTTCCGCATCTTCGACGCGCTCAACGACGTCGGCCAGATGCGGCCCGCCATCGAGGCCGTACGCGAGACCGGCACCGCGATCGCCGAGGTCGCCCTCTGCTACACCTCCGACCTGTCGAACCCCGACGAGCGGCTCTACACCCTCGACTACTACCTGCGGCTCGCCGAGCAGATCGTCGAGGCCGGCGCGCACATCCTGGCCGTCAAGGACATGGCCGGCCTGCTGCGCGCGCCGGCCGCCGCCACCCTCGTATCGGCGCTGCGGCGGGAGTTCGACCTGCCGGTGCACCTCCACACCCACGACACCGCGGGCGGTCAGCTCGGCACCTACCTGGCCGCGATCCAGGCCGGCGCGGACGCCGTGGACGGGGCGGTGGCCTCCATGGCCGGTACGACGTCCCAGCCGTCCCTGTCGGCGATCGTCGCCGCCACCGACCACTCCGCCCGGCCCACCGGCCTCGACCTCCTCGCGGTCGGTGACCTGGAGCCGTACTGGGAGAGCGTCCGCCGGATCTACGCCCCCTTCGAGGCGGGCCTCGCCTCACCGACCGGCCGGGTCTACGACCACGAGATCCCCGGCGGCCAGCTCTCCAACCTGCGCACCCAGGCCGTCGCCCTCGGGCTCGGCGACCGCTTCGAGGACATCGAGGCGATGTACGCCGCCGCCGACCGGATCCTCGGCCACCTGGTGAAGGTCACCCCGTCGTCCAAGGTGGTCGGCGACCTCGCCCTGCATCTGGTCGGCGCCGGGGTGTCGCCGGAGGAGTTCGAGGCGACGCCGGAGCGGTTCGACATCCCCGACTCGGTCATCGGCTTCCTCCGCGGCGAGCTGGGCACCCCGCCCGGCGGCTGGCCGGAGCCGTTCCGCAGCCGGGCCCTGAAGGGCCGCGCCGCCGCCAAGCCCGCACCGCAGCTGACGGCCGAGGACCGCGACGGGCTGGAGAAGGACCGGCGTGCCACCCTGAACCGGCTCCTCTTCCCCGGCCCCACGCGGGAGTTCGAGACCCACCGCCAGACCTACGGCGACACCAGCGTCCTCGACAGCAAGGACTTCTTCTACGGCCTGCGCCCGGGCCAGGAGTACGCCGTCGACCTGGAGCCCGGCGTCCGGCTGCTGATGGGTCTGGAGGCCGTCGGTGAGGCCGACGAGCGCGGGATGCGGACCGTGATGTCCACGCTCAACGGCCAGTTGCGGCCCATCCAGGTCCGTGACGTGGCCGCCGCCTCCGACATCCCCGTCACTGAGAAGGCCGACCGCTCCAACCCCGGCCATGTCGCGGCCCCGTTCGCCGGCGTGGTGACCCTCGCGGTCGCCGAGGGCGACGAGGTCACGGCCGGCGGCACGGTCGCCACCATCGAGGCGATGAAGATGGAGGCCGCGATCACCGCCCCGAAGGCGGGGAAGGTGTCCCGGCTCGCCATCAACAAGATCCAGCAGGTGGAGGGCGGCGATCTGCTGTTCGTGATCGGCTGAGCCGGTCGGCGGATTTCCCGATCGAGTGGTGACGGGCGTCACACCGGCGTACGGTCGTCTAGTGGACGGCGCCGTTCACTGACCCGTGGTGACGGTGCCACTCCCGAGAGTGCGACGCCCATGACCAGCTCCAGTTCCGCTGCGAAGACGGCCACCCCCGGCACCGGGGGTGGCGGACACGGCATGGCGCTGCTGGTCATCGCCTCGTGCCAGCTGATGGTGGTCCTCGACATCACCATCGTGAACATCGCCCTGCCGGACATCCAGCGCTCGCTCGACTTCTCCACCACGAGCCTGTCCTGGGTGGTCAACGCCTACACGCTCACCTTCGGCGGACTGCTGCTGCTCGGCGGGCGCACCGGCGACATCCTCGGGCGGCGGCGGATGTTCATCGTGGGCGTGCTGCTCTTCGTGCTCGCGTCCCTGCTCGGCGGCCTCTCCCAGAACGAGGCCCAACTCCTCGCCGCACGCGCCTTCCAGGGCGTCGGCGGCGCCATCGCCTCCCCGACCTCCCTCGCCCTGATCAGCACCACGTTCCGTGAAGGCCCCGAACGCAACCGGGCGTTCGGGGTGTTCGCCGCGGTCTCGGCGGGCGGCGGCGCGATCGGACTGCTGGCCGGCGGCATCCTCGTCGAGTACCTCAACTGGCGCTGGGTGCTGTTCGTCAACGTCCCCATCGGACTGCTCATCGCGGCCGCCGCACCCCGCTGGATCAGGGAGTCCGAGCGCCATCCAGGCCACTTCGACATCGCCGGCGCCCTCACCTCCACCGTCGGCATGGTCCTGCTGGTGTACGGGTTCATCAGAGCCGCCCAGGAGGGCTGGCGGGACGCCTACACGCTGGGCTCGTTCGCCGCGGCGATCGTCGTCCTCACCGCGTTCGTCCTCATCGAGCGGCGCTCCCGGCAGCCGATCACGCCGCTGCACATGTTCGCCGACCGCAACCGGGCGGGGACGTACGGCATCATGCTCTGCCTCGCGGCGGCGATCTTCGGGATGTTCTTCTTCCTCACGCTGTTCGTGCAGAACGTCCTGGACTTCAGCCCCTTGCAGGCCGGGTTCGCGTTCCTGCCGGTCAGCGCGGTCATCGCGGTCGGCGCCGGACTGGCCTCGCGCTTCCTGCCGGTCTACGGGCCCAAGCCGTTCATGGTGGTGGGCGCGATCCTCGCCGCGGCCGGCCTCGCCTGGCTGACGCTGACCGACATCCACTCCACCTACGCGGGCAGTGTCCTCGGCCCGATGCTGGTGTTCAGCCTCGGCATGGGCATGGAGTTCGTGTCGCTGACGCTGATGGCGCTCTCCGACGTGCCCGTGCACGAGACCGGCGCGGCCTCCGGGCTGCTCAACGCCACCCAGCAGGTGGGCGGTTCGCTCGGCCTGTCCATCCTGGTCACGACGTTCGGCACGGCCAGCAGCAACGAGACCGAGAAGTTCTTCGCGCAGGCCACCCCGGCCGAGCAGCTCTTCTTCAAGCGCACGGGACAACTGCCCGGGAAATGGGCCGACCAGGTCCTCACCGCCGGTGTCTCGGCCGCGTTCATCGTCGCGGCGATCTTCACCGCGGTCGCCGCGCTGATCGCCGTACTCGCCATTCAGGTACGGCCGTCCGACCTGGAGCGGCTTCAGGGCAACGGCGGCGGGACGCCCTCACCGCGGTGAGACGGGTGCCGGCACCAGCCCCAACCGCTGGGCGCGCAGCACGGTTCCGAGCCGGTCGTGGGTGCCGAGCTTGCGGTAGATGTTCGCGACGTGCTTGTGCACCGTCCGCTCCGAGATACCGAGCCTGCGGGCCATGGCGGCGGCGGTCAGCGCGTCGGTGAGCAGGAGCAGCACGGTCGTCTCCCGCGGCGTCAGTCCCGCCTCGGCCGTACCGGCGTCGGGCGAGGCGGTGCGCCGCAGGCGTTCCAGGAGCTGCCGCTGCTGCTCGATCCCGGCGAGCAGCGGCTGGAGCAGGCCCGCGACCCGCACCTCGTCCTCGGTGAAGTCCCGGCCCGAGCGGTAGACGAGACAACCGGTGACGGGCGCACCGGACCCCGGCAGCGGTATCCCCAGCACCTGGTCGACGTCCATGAGGTCGTCGAGCAGCCGGGCGGT
>JABFXD010000954.1 GCA_013361925.1 Streptomyces sp.
TCAGCTCCAGCTGGCGTGCAGCGGCTTGCCCTCGGCGTAGCCGGCCGCGCTCTGGATGCCGACGACCGCCTTCTCGGCGAACTCCTCGAGCGAGCCCGCACCGGCGTAGGTGCAGGAGGAGCGGACGCCCGCGATGATCGAGTCGACCAGGTCCTCGACGCCCGGACGGGTCGGGTCGAGGAACATGCGGGAGGTGGAGATGCCCTCCTCGAAGAGCGCCTTGCGGGCCCGGTCGTAGGACGACTCGTCGGACGTACGGTTGCGCACCGCACGCGCCGACGCCATGCCGAACGACTCCTTGTAGAGACGGCCGTTGGCGTCCTGCTGAAGGTCGCCCGGCGACTCGTACGTCCCCGCGAACCAGGACCCGATCATCACGTTGGACGCGCCCGCGGCCAGCGCCATGGCGACGTCACGCGGGTGCCGGACACCGCCGTCCGCCCAGACGTGCTTGCCGAACTTCTTCGCCTCGGCGGCACATTCGAGCACCGCCGAGAACTGCGGCCGGCCGACGCCGGTCATCATCCGGGTCGTGCACATGGCACCGGGGCCGACGCCGACCTTGATGATGTCCGCGCCCGCCTCGATGAGGTCCCGCACACCCTCGGCGGCGACGATGTTGCCGGCCGCGATCGGGACGTGCGGGTCGAGCGCCCGGACGGTCCTGATCGCGTTGATCATCGACTCCTGGTGGCCGTGGGCCGTGTCGATGACGAGCGTGTCGACACCCGCGTCGAGCAGCTGCTTGGCCTTGCCCGCCACATCGCCGTTGATACCGACGGCGGCGGCGATCCGCAGCTTGCCGTTGGCGTCGACCGCCGGCGTGTAGAGGGTGGCCCGCAGGGCGCCCTTGCGGGTGAGGATGCCGGCCAGCTTGCCGTCCTTGTCGACGGCGGGGGCGTAGCGGCGGTTGGCGCCGTCGAGGCGGTTGAAGGCCTCGCGGGGGTCGATGTCCGCGTCGAGCAGCAGCAGGTCACGGGACATGACCTCGGCGAGCTGCGTGAACCGGTCGACGCCGGTGAGGTCCTGGTCGGTGACGACACCGACGGGACGGCCCTCCTCGTCGACGACGACACCGGCGTTGTGCGCCCGCTTGGGCAGCAGCGCGAGGGCGTCGGCGACGGTCTGGTGCGGGGCCAGCACGATCGGGGTGTCGAGGACGTGGTGGCGGCTCTTCACCCAGGAGATGACGTCGGTGACGACCTCGATCGGGATGTCCTGCGGGATGACCACGAGGCCACCGCGCCGGGCCATCGTCTCGGCCATACGGCGACCGGCGATGGCGGTCATGTTGGCGACGACCAGCGGGATCGTGGTGCCCGTGCCGTCCGGGGAGCTGAGGTCCACGCCCTGCCGCGAACCGACGGCGCTCCGGCTCGGGACCATGAAGACGTCGTCGTACGTCAGGTCGTACGGGGGCTGGATGTCGTTGAGGAAACGCACGTGCTGCACATCCCAGTCGATCAGAGGTGGCCCCCGGACAGGTCAGCCAGGGGGAAAGAGCACGTACCTCATTCTCCCATGACGCCCGGAATGCCATGCACGGTCGATTCATCCAGGCTGGTCAGAGGCGCCTAGGAGGATCCTCCGAGAGCCAGCGCCACGGTGACGGCGGAGGCGTGCGAGAACACGTCACAGGCGGTCGCCCACTCGCCCGGCCGCGTCTCGGCGTACGGCTGCCAGTTCCGTACGACGACCACGGCGGCGCTCTCGGGCCACAGCCCCGGGTCGGACAGCACGTCGGCCAGCGCGTCCCAGTTGCGGCCGAAGTAGTCCGGCAGCCCCAGGTCCCGGGCGCAGCGGTCCATCAGGCCCGCCTTGTCGGTGACGCCGTCGAGGTCCAGCGAGACCACGGCCTCCGTCATCTCAGCACCGCCCTGAACGAGTTGTAGTGATCATCGGTGTAGTAGATCTCGTCGTTCCGCCCGGTGACAAGGCGCCGGGCTCCGCGATCGCGTGAGCCCGGCGTGGGGACGGTGTATTCGTGGTAGTAACCGCGCTCGTGGGCGGGAAGGAGCCGTTCCCGGTTCCCGAAGACGGAGCCGTCCCTGGCGTACGGAAAAGGCCCGCCGACGTCGATGAGTTCGAGCGTCTCGCGGGCCTGCGCGGGCAGCCGGGCCTCCTGGACGGTGGCCATGTCACCGACCCACGACGGAACGGCCTCGTCGGAGGCCCGGGTCGACGAGCACCCGAGCACGAGCAGGAGCAGGCAGAGGACGAACCGCAGCGGCATGTCACCCACGCTGCCACGGCCGCCCTCCCCCGACCTTCCGTCAGAGGCCGTCCGGGTCAGCCCTGTTCAACGCGGGCTTCGGCGTCGGCCCCGCCGTCATCAGCACATCGGCCGCGGACGTGTCCGTGACGAGGCTGGTGACGAGCCCGGACCGCAGCACCGCGTCGATCGCCATGGCCTTGCGGGCCCCGCCGGCGATCGCCACGACCTCGGGGATACGGCGGAGCTGGTCGGCCTTGACCGTGATGCACCGCTCGCCCAGGTCCCGGCCCACCCGGCGCCCCTGGGCGTCGAAGAGGTGCGCGGACATCTCGGCGGCGACGCCGAGGGAGGCGTAGTGCGCCCGCTCCTCGTCGCTGAGCATGTCGTGCACCGTGGAGATGCCCGGCTCCCAGGAGCCGATCGACACACAGGCGACGGTGACCTTGTCGAAGTACTCGAAGGCCCGCGCGATCCCGGTCTGGTTGCGCAGCGCCGCCGCGGTGGCCGCGTCCGGCAGCAGCATCGGCGCGTAGATGGGGTGCGCGTCCCCGCCCGACACCTGGGCCGCACGCCGTACCGCCTCCACCGAGCCGCGCTCGGCGGTCCCGGCGTCGTACACACCCGTCAACTGCACCACCGTGCACGGCGGCAGCCGGTCGAGGGCGGCGGCCATGTGGATGGTGGACCGGCCCCAGGCGAGCCCCAGGACATCGCCCTCGTTGACGAGCTCGCCGAGCAGGTCCGCGGCCGTCTCACCGAGGTTCTCGGGGTCGGGCGACTCCTCGGCCTCGGCCGGGGACTCCACCACCACTGCGTGCCTGAGGCCGTACCGGGCGCGCAGCGCGTCCGAGCGCTCCGCGTCCAGCTCGGCCGGGACGCGGATCTCGATGCGTACGAGATCCCGTTCGAGAGCGGTCTCCAGGACCCTGGCCACCTTGAAGCGGCTCACGCCGAACTCCTCGGCGATCTGGATCTTCGATTTGCCCTCGAGGTAGAAGCGGCGGGCCATGGCCGCCGCCTGCACCAGCTCAGCGGGTCCCATCCGCATGGCTGACCGGCCCGCCGACATACCCGACACGGCCATCTCCTCACTGCTGTTCACACTCTGGATTCGCCGTTCATCCTTGCAGATCCGGCGGACTTGATCAGCCCTGATGGGAGCCGTTCACGTTCCTGTGGCTCAGTGGCCGCATGCCCAGCTCGCCTTGGCGGTCGCCCCTTCCGCTTGGTTGCGCAGTGCACGTACCGCCTCGGCCGGGTCGGACGCGTTGTACACGGCCGACCCGGCGACGAAGACGTCCGCCCCGGCGTCGGCACACTGCTCGATGGTGGAGGCCGCGACCCCGCCGTCCACCTGGAGCCACAGTTCGAGGCCGTGCTTGCTGATCAACTCGCGGGTGCGACGGATCTTGGGGAGCATGATGTCGAGGAACGACTGTCCCCCGAAGCCCGGCTCCACGGTCATGATCAGCAGCATGTCGAGCTCGGGGAGCAGATCCTCGTACGGCTCGATGGGCGTCGCCGGCTTCAGCGCCATGGAGGCGCGGGCGCCCTTGGCACGGATCTCCCGGGCGAGCCGGACGGGGGCGGCGGCGGCCTCGACGTGGAAGGTGACGGATCCGGCCCCCGCTTCGACGTACTGGGGCGCCCACCGATCAGGGGCCTCGATCATCAGATGGCAGTCCAGCGGAGTGTCCGTCGCACGGGCCAGAGACTCTACGACCGGCACTCCGAGCGTGAGGTTCGGGACGAAATGGTTGTCCATGACGTCGACGTGGAGCCAGTCGGCTCCCTCCACCGCCTTCGCCTCGTCCGCGAGGCGGGCGAAGTCTGCGGACAGGATGCTGGGGTTGATCTGCACGGCCATAGGCCAAGCCTCCCATGTCCGGGCACGAATGTTCGCGCCGGTCCAGACCTAAGCCGTTCATCGGATGTTGCTCCGGGACGGTACGTGCCATATTGGGCCGCCGACCGCGAGGGCGAAGGGCTGCGGGGGTGGCCATGACCGAGAACCGAGGCATCGCGCATCTGGTGTGCGGACGGCGGGCCAAGTGGGTCGTGCTGGTGCTGTGGCTGGTGCTGCTCTTCCTGACGGCGCCCCTCGCCTCCAAACTCACCGACGCCCAGGACAACGACGCCGCCTCCTGGCTGCCCGGCTCCGCCGAGTCCACCCAAGTCCTGCAGATCTCCGAGGGCTTCAGGCCCGAACAGATCCCCGCCGTCGTCATCTACGCGCGCGACAGCGGTCTCACGGCCGAGGACAAGGCGCGGATCGCCGAGGACGCCCGGCAGATCAGGCAACTGCGCGACCACGGCGTCCGGGGCGCCGAGACCCGCGGCCCGGTCTACGACCGCGAGACGGACCCGCGCGCGGCCCAGATCTACGTCCCCATCACGATGGACGAGAAGGGCTGGGAGGAGATCTCCCCCGCCGTCGACTCCATCCGGGACATCACCGGCAAGAGCACCGCCGGCCTCGCCGTGCACATCACGGGCCCGGGCGGCACGTCCGCCGACTTCTCCAAGGCCTTCGAGGGCATCGACTCCACGCTGCTGCTGTCCGCGATGGGCGTCGTCATCGTGATGCTGCTGATCACCTACCGCAGCCCCACGCTCCTGCTGGTGCCGTTGTTGTCGGTGATCGCGGCCCTGTTCACCGCGCAGGCCTTCGTCTATCTCCTCGCCCAGCACGCGGGCCTGACGGTCAACGGCCAGAGCGCGGGCATCCTCACGGTCCTCGTCTTCGGCGCGGGGACGGACTACGCCCTGCTCCTGGTGGCCCGCTACAGGGAAGAGCTACGCCGTCACGAGGACCGCCACGAGGCCATGGCCCTGGCGCTGCACAGGGCGGGCCCCGCGGTGATCGCCTCGGGCGCCACGGTGGTCCTGAGCATGCTGGTGCTCCTCGCCGCCGAGATGAACTCGACGCGGGGTCTGGGCCCGGTGGCCGCGATCGGCGTCGCCGTGGCCCTGCTGGCGATGATGACCCTGTTCCCCGCCCTGCTGGTGATCTGCGGCCGCTGGCTCTTCTGGCCGGCGATCCCGCACTTCGGCACGGCCGACCCCACGGAACGCGGCATCTGGGCGCGCACGGGCGGCCGTATCGCCCGCCGCCCCCGCATGATCTGGGGCGTCACGGCGCTGGCCCTGGCGATCTGCTCCCTGGGCCTGATCCAGCTGCGCGCGGAGGGCATCAGCAACGCGGACGCCTTCACCGGAAAGCCGGACTCGATCGTCGGCCAGGAGGTGTCCGAGAAGTACTTCCCGGCGGGCAGCGGCGACCCCTTGGTCATCGTCAGCAACCAGGCCCAGGCCCGACAGGTGGGCGAGGCGGTGGCCGGCACACGCGGGGTAGTCCCCGACTCGCTGGGTCTGCCACCGGGTACGAAACCCTCCCACGACGGCCAGGTCCTCTTCGAGGCGACGATGACCGCCCCCTCCGACAGCGAGGCCGCCAAACAGACGGTCGAACGCGTCCGCGACGCCGTCCACGCGGTCCCGGACGCCGATGCCCAGGTGGGCGGCGGTACGGCGGCGCTGCTCGACATGGACAAGGCCACCGCCCATGACAACCAGCTGATCATCCCGCTCGTCCTGGTCGTGGTCATGCTGATCCTGTGCGCCCTGCTGCGGGCCCTGATCGCCCCACTGCTGCTGGTCGGCACGGTGATCCTGTCCTTCGCGGCGGCCCTGGGCCTCAGCGCGCTCGCGTTCAGGCACGTGTTCGACTACGCGGGCGAGTCGACGGACTTCCCGCTCTTCGTCTTCGTCTTCCTGGTGGCCCTCGGCATCGACTACAACATCTTCCTCACGACCCGTATCCGCGAGGAGGCGGCCCGCCAGGGCACCCGTCCCGGCGTGGTGACGGGCCTGGCGGCGACGGGCGCGGTCATCACATCGGCGGGCCTGGTCCTGGCCGGCACCTTCGCAGCCCTGGGCACCCTCCCCATGGTCGCCTTCGCGGAGATCGGCTTCGCGGTGGCCCTGGGCATCATCCTGGACACGTTCGTGGTCAGGTCGGTGCTGGTCACGTCCTTGTTCCTGGACGTGGGTCCGAGGGTGTGGTGGCCGCACCGGTTGTCGAAGGAGGACGGTACAAAGATGCCTGTCGCCGAGGAGCCAGCGGTCGAACAACGCCCTTAGGGGCGCGGGGAACTGCGCGACAAACCACATCGGACCCGCACTGACCCGACGCCCCCGACCCCTACGGCGCAGTCCTCCGAATCAACGCCAAATACATCGCATCGGTCCCGTGCACATGCGGCCACAACTGCACATCGGGCCCCTCACCAAGATCCGCCACCCCAGGCAACAGAGGCCGCGCGTCGATCAACTCCGCGTCCGGCACCGACTTGAGCACGTCCTGC
>JABFXD010001066.1 GCA_013361925.1 Streptomyces sp.
GTCGGGGCGGTGCCGGAGAATGGGGGCGTGAGTGATGTGAGACATGTGCTGGTGCTGCCCGACCGGGACGCCGCGGAGGAAGCGGCGCGGGAGCTCGGGGAGCGGTTCGGGGTGACCGAGGAGCCGCAGCTGGTGCGGGACGCGCTGGCCGGGGAGGACGACGCGGAGGACGCGCAGTGGCTGGTCGTCCTGCGGGACGAGGAGGGACGGCTCGATCCCGGAGCGTTGGACGAGTTCGCGGGGGAGTGGGACGGGTGGCGGGAGGAGCCGTAGAGCGGTAGCTCGGCAGGGCCGTAGAGCCGTAGAGCCGTAGAGCCGTAGTGCGGTCAGGGCGCCGGCGTCCGGGGCGGGGCTTGGGGGCGGTCGTTGTCAGTGGCGCGTGCCATGCTTGTCGCGATGGCCAGGAAGACTGCGAATGACGACCCTCTCGCCCCCGTGACGCTTGCCGTGGGCCAGGAGGACCTTCTGCTCGACCGTGCCGTGCAGGAGGTGGTGGCCGCCGCTCGGGCCGCCGACGCCGACACGGACGTACGGGACCTGACGTCGGACCAGTTGCAGCCCGGCACCCTTGCCGAGCTGACCAGTCCCTCGCTCTTCGCGGAGCGCAAGGTCGTGGTCGTACGCAACGCGCAGGACCTGTCGGCCGACACGGTCAAGGACGTGAAGGGGTATCTCGGGGCGCCCGCCGAGGAGATCACCCTCGTGCTGCTGCACGCGGGGGGTGTGAAGGGCAAGGGACTGCTCGACGCCGCGCGCAAGGCCGGGGCGCGGGAGGTGGCCTGCCCGAAGATGACCAAGCCGGCGGACCGGCTGGCGTTCGTGCGGGGGGAGTTCCGGGCGACGGGGCGGTCGGCGACGCCGGAGGCCTGTCAGGCGCTGGTCGACTCGATCGGCAGTGATCTGCGGGAGCTGGCGTCGGCCGTGTCGCAGCTGGTGGCCGATGTCGAGGGGACGATCGACGAGGCGGTGGTCGGGCGGTACTACACCGGGCGGGCCGAGGCGTCGAGCTTCACCGTGGCCGACCGGGCGGTCGAGGGGCGGGCCGCGGAGGCGTTGGAGGCGCTGCGGTGGTCGCTGGCGACCGGGGTGGCGCCGGTGATGATCACCAGTGCGTTGGCGCAGGGGGTGCGGGCGATCGGGAAGCTGTCGTCGGCGCGGGGCGGACGGCCGGCGGATCTCGCGCGGGAGCTGGGGATGCCGCCGTGGAAGATCGACCGGGTGCGGCAGCAGATGCGGGGGTGGACGCCCGACGGGGTGGCCTTCGCGTTGCGGGCGGTGGCCGAGGCGGACGCGGGGGTGAAGGGCGGCGGGGACGATCCTGAGTACGCCCTGGAGAAGGCGGTCGTCGCGATCGCTCGGGCGGCGCGGTCGCGGGGGCGTGGGTAGGACGTAGGCCGGGGGTGGCATCGGGCCCGGTGGCGGGTCGGCTGGGGCCGGCCTCGGAGCGTGGCCTGACCGGCGTTCCCTGGGCACCGTCGTGACGATTGTCGATGGGGGGAGGACAATCAGGGCCATCAGCCGCATATCGCCGAGGTCATGGAGAGGTGGCGATGGTCATGGCTGAACATCCGCACGCAACGCTCGTCCGCAAGGGCTTCGAGGCTTTCACCCGGGGGGACATGGACACCCTGCGGGAACTGATCGCCAAGGACGCCACGCATCATGTGCCCGGCACTCACCCGCTCTCGGGCGACTTCAAGGGGCAGGACGCGATCCTCGACATGTACCGGCGGCTCGGTGAGGAGACCGAGGGGTCGATGCGACTGGAGATGCTCGGGATCGCCGTCGACGGCCGGGGTCACGCGGTCGGCATGTGCCGGGTCACGGCCGATCGGCAGGGGCGGCATCTGGACGACACCGGCTGCATCGTGTTCCGGATCGTCGGGGACAAGGTCACCGACCTCGATGAGTGTGTCGAGGACATGGAGAAGAACGACGCGTTCTGGTCCTGAGTCCGGGCCCGGGTACGCCGAAGGCCCCGGCTTCCGCCCTGGGGAAGGGAGGGTGCCGGGGCCTTCGGTTCACGATGGTGGATCCGCGCCCGCGTGGCGAACGCAGGCCGCGCGCAGATCCGGGGAGCCGGTCGGGAGCGGATGAGAGAGGGCCCGCTCGGGTCCTTCCGGCGTCAAATCAAGTGTCAGCCGTTGAGGCCGGTGACCTTCGAAGCAAGCGCCGACTTCTTGTTGGCGGCCTGGTTCTTGTGGATGACGCCCTTCGAGACGGCCTTGTCGAGCTGACGCGCGGCAGCGCGCTGGTACTCGGTGGCCTTCTCGACGTCACCCGCGGCAGCAGCCTCACGGGCCTTGCGGATCGCGGTCTTCAGGGAGGACTTGACGGCCTTGTTGCGCAGCCGGGCCTTCTCGTTGGTCTTGATCCGCTTGATCTGGGACTTGATGTTCGCCACTGATTGAGCCTTTTCAGGTTCAGGCACGGAACCGCGAGGGATCCGGGCCAGGTGATTTCTTGGGGTGTGCCTCGCGCTGAGAGGGCATGAGACACAGCCACCCAGGCTACCAGGGGGGCGGCCGGTGGCCCAAAACGGTCCCCGGTCGCCCGCCGTGGGACCATGGAGCCTACGTATCGATCCGACCCGAGGCATAAGGCGCCTCAAGAGACAGGACCCTGCGTGCCCGCGACCCCTAACAATGTGCCCGAGCCGAGCCGTACCGACCCGGCTCTGATCCGCAATTTCTGCATCATCGCGCACATCGACCACGGCAAGTCCACCCTCGCCGACCGGATGCTCCAGCTGACCGGTGTGGTCGAGCAGCGGCAGATGCGTGCTCAGTACCTCGACCGTATGGACATCGAGCGTGAGCGTGGCATCACGATCAAGTCCCAGGCGGTGCGTTTGCCGTGGGCTCCGACCCACGACAAGACCAACACGCACATCCTGAACATGATCGACACCCCCGGGCACGTCGACTTCACCTACGAGGTCTCGCGGTCGCTCGCCGCCTGCGAGGGGACCATCCTCCTCGTCGACGCCGCCCAGGGCATCGAGGCCCAGACCCTCGCCAACCTGTACCTGGCGATGGAGAACGACCTCACGATCATCCCCGTACTGAACAAGATCGATCTGCCGGCCGCGCAGCCCGAGAAGTTCGCCGAGGAGCTCGCCAACCTCGTCGGGTGCGACCCGGACGACGTGCTGCGGGTCTCCGCCAAGACCGGTGTCGGTGTCGACGCGCTGCTCGACCGGGCCGTCCGGGACATCCCGGCCCCCGTCGGTGTCGCCGACGCGCCCGCCCGCGCGATGATCTTCGACTCCGTCTACGACTCCTACCGCGGTGTCGTGACGTACGTCCGTGTCATCGACGGTCAGCTCAACAAGCGTGAGCGCATCAAGATGATGTCGACCGGCGCCACCCACGAGCTGCTGGAGATCGGGACGAACTCGCCCGAGATGCTGGGCGCCGACGGTCTCGGCGTCGGTGAGGTGGGCTACCTCATCACCGGTGTGAAGGACGTCCGCCAGTCCAAGGTCGGTGACACCGTCACCAGCCAGCACAAGGGGGCCACCGAGGCGCTCGGGGGATACAAGGACCCCAGGCCCATGGTCTTCTCCGGGCTCTATCCGCTGGACGGCTCCGACTACCCCGAGCTGCGCGAGGCCCTCGACAAGCTCCAGCTCAACGACGCCGCGCTCGTCTACGAGCCGGAGACCTCCGCCGCGCTGGGCTTCGGTTTCCGTGTCGGCTTCCTCGGTCTGCTGCACCTCGACGTGATCCGTGAGCGCCTGGAGCGCGAGTTCGGGCTCGACCTCATCGCCACCGCGCCGAACGTGGTCTACCGCGTGGACATGGAGGACGGCAGCGAGCACGTCGTCACCAACCCGAGCGAGTTCCCCGAGGGGAAGATCGACAAGGTCTACGAGCCTGTCGTACGGGCCACGATCCTGGCTCCCTCGGAGTTCATCGGGTCGATCATGGAGCTGTGCCAGACCCGGCGCGGCACCCTGCTCGGCATGGACTACCTGTCCGAGGACCGCGTCGAGATCCGGTACACGCTGCCGCTCGCCGAGATCGTCTTCGACTTCTTCGACCAGCTGAAGTCCAAGACCCGCGGCTACGCCTCCCTGGACTACGAGCCCACCGGCGAGCAGACCTCCAGCCTGGTCAAGGTCGACATCCTGCTGCACGGCGACAAGGTCGACGCCTTCTCGGCGATCACGCACAAGGACGCGGCGTACGCGTACGGTGTGCGGCTCGTCGCCAAGCTGCGCGAGCTCATCCCGCGGCAGGCCTTCGAGGTGCCCATCCAGGCCGCGATCGGTTCCCGGGTCATCGCCCGCGAGACCATCCGCGCCATCCGCAAGGACGTCCTCGCCAAGTGCTACGGCGGTGACATCTCCCGTAAGCGGAAGCTGCTGGAGAAGCAGAAGGAGGGCAAGAAGCGGATGAAGATGGTGGGCTCTGTGGAGGTTCCGCAGGAGGCCTTCATCGCCGTGCTGAGCAGTGACGACAGCGCGGGTTCCGGCAAGGGCAAGAAGTAGCCGCGTTTTCCCGTGTGAACAGGGGCCCGTCGCGTGTGAGCGTGACGGGCCCCTACGCGTGCGTAACGTCGCGCTCTGTAGGAAGTGACAGGCCGTCGCCCCTTACGCAGGCGGCGGTCGCGCTCTACTCTGATCTCCACTCGATAGTTACTCGTGAGTTAAACAACACTCGAGCAGCACCACCAGCCGCACTGAGCCACCAGCCGCACTGAGCCAGCCGCCGCACTGTCGCGGGCCCCGGAGGATGTCGTGAGCGACACACAGACCCTGATCGAGAACCGTCCGCCGAGCGTGGCGACCCTCTTCCTTGAGCGCGTTGCGGCCACGCCGGACGCGGAGGCGTACCGCTACCCGGTGCCTCCGGCCTCCGGTGAGGGCCCCGACGAGTGGAAGTCGCTGAGCTGGGGGCAGACCGCCGAGCGGGTCTACGCGATCGCCGCCGGCCTGATCGAGCTCGGGGTGCAGCCCGAGCAGCGGGTCGCGCTGTCCTCCTCGACCCGGGTCGAGTGGATCCTCGCCGACCTGGGCATCCTGTGCGCCGGTGCCGCCACGACCACGGTGTATCCGCAGACCAACGCCGAGGAGTCGGCGTTCATCGTCTCCGACTCCGAGAGCCGCGTCCTGTTCGCGGAGAACGCCGAGCAGCTGGCCAAGGCGGTCGAGAAGCGCGCCGAGCTGCCCGAGCTGACCCATGTCGTGGTCATCGACGCCGAGGGCGTGGAGACCGGCGACTGGGTGCTCACCCTCGCCGAGCTGGAGGCCCGGGGCGCGGCCCGTCTGGAGAAGGACCCCGACCTGATCAAGGAGAAGGTCGGCGCGATCACCAAGGACCAGCTGGCCACCCTCATCTACACCTCGGGCACCACGGGCCGCCCCAAGGGCGTCCGCCTCCCGCACGACAACTGGGCCTACATGGCCAAGGCCATCGCCGCGACCGGGCTGATCAGCGCCGAGGACGTGCAGTACCTCTGGCTGCCCCTCGCGCACGTCTTCGGCAAGGTCCTCACCTCCGGCCAGATCGAGGTCGGGCACGTCACCGCCGTCGACGGCCGCGTCGACAAGATCATCGAGAATCTGCCGGTCGTGCAGCCGACGTACATGGCCGCCGTTCCGCGCATCTTCGAGAAGGTCTACAACGGGGTCGCCGCGAAGGCCCGGGCGGGCGGCGGCGCCAAGTACAAGATCTTCCAGTGGGCCTCCCAGGTGGCCCGCGAGTACGCCAAGGCCAGCCAGGACAACTTCCGCCGCACCGGCACGGCGAGCGCGCCCTTCGGCCTCTCCGCCAAGCACAAGGTCGCCGACGCGCTGGTCTTCGCCAAGATCCGCGAGGCGTTCGGCGGGAACCTGCGCGCGTGCGTCTCCGGGTCGGCGGCGCTCTCGCCCGAGATCGGGTACTTCTTCGCCGGCGCCGGCATCCACATCCTGGAGGGCTACGGCCTCACGGAGTCCTCGGCGGCCTCCTTCGTGAACCCCGGCGAGGCGTACCGCACCGGCACGGTCGGCAAGCCGCTGCCCGGCACGGAGGTGCGCATCGCGGACGACGGCGAGATCCTGCTGCGCGGTCCCGGCATCATGGAGGGCTACCACGGGCTGCCCGAGAAGACCGCCGAGGTGCTGGAGAGCGACGGCTGGTTCCACACCGGGGACATCGGTGAGCTCTCGCCCGACGGGTACCTCCGGATCACCGACCGCAAGAAGGACCTCATCAAGACGTCCGGCGGCAAGTACATCGCGCCGGCCGAGGTCGAGGGTCAGTTCAAGGCGGTGTGCCCGTACGTCTCCAACATCCTCGTGCACGGTGCCGACCGGAACTTCTGCACGGCGCTGATCGCTCTCGACGAGGTCGCGATTCTCGGCTGGGCCGAGGAGAACGGGCTCGGTGGGAAGTCGTACGCGGAGGTCGTCGCCGATCCGGCCGCGGTGGCGCTGGTCGAGGGGTACGTCAAGGAACTCAACGGGGGGCTTCAGCGGTGGCAGACCATCAAGAAGTTCCGGTTGCTGCCTCGGGATCTCGATGTGGAGCATGGGGAGATCACGCCGAGTCTGAAGTTGAAGAGGCCGGTTGTGGAGCGGGAGTACAAGCATCT
>JABFXD010000163.1 GCA_013361925.1 Streptomyces sp.
CGCCGAGTACGGCGTCCCCGACTACACCTGGACGGACCACGAGCGGTACGTCGGGATCAGCACCCTGGAGACGGTCGGGATCTGGAAGCGGGAGTACGGTCTCGCGCCTTCCGTGGAGGAGGTCTTCGAGGCCAAGAACCGCCGCTACCTGGAGCTGGCGCGTGTCTCCACGCGCGCGTACCCCGAGATGCGCAAGTTCGTGGAACTGCTGGCGACCGAGGACGTTCCGCTGGCCGTCGCCTCGGGGTCCTCCCCGGAGGCCATCGAGGCGATCCTGGCCGGCACCGGTCTGGACGCCTTCCTGCACACCGTCGTCTCCGCCGACGAGGTCGAGCGCGGCAAACCCGCCCCGGACGTCTTCCTGGAGGCCGCCCGCCGGCTCGGCGCGGCTCCGGCCGACTGTGTGGTCCTGGAGGACGCCGCCCCGGGCGCGGCCGCCGCGCACGCGGCCGGGATGCGCTGCATCGCGATCCCGTACGTCGCCGCGCAGGCCGACGCCCCGGAGTTCGCCACCGCCGCCCTGCTCCTGCGCGGCGGTCAGGAGGAGTTCACGGCACGGGCCGCGTACGAGTGGATGGCCGCCTCTTCCTGAGGTCTGTGCGCCCTGGACCTCGGCTCCCACGTCGACCAGCATGACGGGGCTGGTCACCGACGCTCTGGAGGGCTCACGCATGGGTGCCGTACTGGTCGCCAACCGCGGGGAGATCGCGGTACGGGTGCTGCGGTCCGCGGCCGAGTGCGGGCTGCGCACGGTCGCGGTGTACGCCGAGGGCGACGACGCGCATGTCCGACTGGCCGACGAGGCCGTGCCGTTGGGTGACTACCTGGACGCGGACTTCCTGGTCGACGCTGCCGTACGGGCCGACTGCCGTTATCTGCACCCCGGTTACGGATTCCTGAGCGAGAGCGCCGACCTCGCCCGGCGCTGCGCCGAGGCGGGCGTCGTCTTCGTCGGGCCCGCGCCCGAGGTGCTGGAGGTCTTCGGGGACAAGGTGCGGGCGCGTGAACTAGCCGTCCGGACAGGGGTTCCGGTCCTCCCGGCGAGCGACGGCGGCCTTGCGGAGGCCCGGGCGTTCCTGGCGGACGGACCGGTCATGGTCAAGGCCGTCGGCGGGGGTGGCGGACGTGGTCTGCGGGTGGTGCGGCGGGTCGAGGAGCTGGACGAGGCGTGGGAGCGATGCCGTTCGGAGGCCGTGCAGGGCTTCGGGCGCGGCGAGTTGTACGTGGAGCGGCTGCTGGAGGGCGCCCGGCACATCGAGGTGCAGGTGGCCGGGGACGCGACCGGTGCCGTCACACATCTGTGGGACCGGGACTGCACCGTCCAGCGGCGTCATCAGAAGCTGATCGAGATCGCGCCCGCCCCCGGCCTCCCGGACGCGGTACGGGAGAAGATCCTCGACAGTGCGCTGCGGATGGCGGCTGCCGCCCGCTGTTCGAGCCTGGTGACCTTCGAGTTCCTCGTCCTGGCCGACCGGTTCCACTTCATCGAGGCCAACCCGCGCCTCCAGGTGGAACACACGGTCACCGAGGAGGTGACGGGGTGCGACCTGGTCGCCGTCCAACTGCGGCTCGCGGCCGGGGAGACGCTCGCCGGGCTGGGGCTGTCCGGGCCGCCCGCGCCACCGCGCGGGTTCGCCGTGCAGGCGCGGGTGAGCGCCGAGTCGGTGGGGCGGATCACTCGGTTCGACGTGCCGACCGGGCCCGGGGTGCGGGTCGACACCGCGGTGCGGGCGGGGGTGGAGGTCGGTTCGCGGTACGACCCGTTGCTCGCGAAGGTGGTCGCGCATGTGCCGGGTGGTGGCGTCGAGGCGGCCTGTGCGCGGGTGCTGCGGGCGTTGGGCGAGTTCGCCGTCGAGGGGGTGCGGACCGGCATCCCGCTGTTGCGGGAGGTGCTGGCGCGGCCGGGATTCTGGGAGCACTCCGTCGTGATCCCGGATGCCGCTCCGGTCGACGGATCGGCCACCGCCCCGATGAGCGGGACCGTCGTATCCGTCGATGTCTCCCCCGGTGAACCGGTGCGTGCGGGCCAGCAGTTGGCGGTGGTCGAAGCGATGAAGATGGAGCACGTGGTGCGCGCCCCGGGTGCGGGTGTCGTGCGCGCCGTACATGCGCGGGTGGGGGCGTCGGTCGGCGAAGGACAGTCGCTGATCGAGCTGGAGGGGTTCGACGGCGGCCGGGCGGAGGAACTCGCCGACGAGGCCGTCGACTTGGACTCCGTCCGGGCCGACCTGGCGGAGGTCCGACACCGGCATGCCTTCGGGCTGGACGAGAACCGGCCCGAGGCGGTCACGAAACGGCGTGCGCTCGGTCGTCGTACGGCCCGCGAGAACATCGACGATCTGTGCGACGACGGCACGTTCACCGAGTTCGGCGCTCTCGCGATCGCCGCCCAGCGCCGGCGGCGTTCATTGGACGACCTGATCCGGTCGACGCCGGCGGACGGTCTGGTCAGCGGCACCGGGCGGGTCAACGGCGAACCGTGCGTGGCGATGTCGTACGACTACACCGTCCTGGCCGGGACCCAGGGGCTGCAGAACCATCGCAAGACCGACCGGATGCTGGAGATCGCCGCGGAACGGCGGCTGCCGGTCGTGCTGTTCGCGGAGGGCGGTGGGGGCCGCCCCGGGGACACCGACACGACGGCGGTCGCGGGTCTCGACGTGACCACCTTCCAGCGGATGGGGCGGCTGAGCGGTCTGGTGCCGCTGATCGGCATCGCCTCGGGGCGGTGTTTCGCGGGCAACGCGGCGCTGCTCGGTTGCTGCGACGTGGTGATCGCCACGCCCGAGGCGAGCATCGGCATGGGCGGGCCCGCGATGATCGAGGGCGGAGGGCTCGGGGTGTACCGGCCGGAGGAGGTGGGGCCGCTGTCGGTGCAGGTGCCCAACGGGGTCGTCGACATCGCGGTCGCCGACGAGGCGGAGGCTGTGCGGGTGGCGCGGCAGTACCTGACGTACTTCCAAGGCGTGCAGAGGAGTTGGGAGGCGCCGGACCAGCGGCTGCTGCGGCACGCGGTGCCGGAGAACCGGCGGCGGGCGTACGACATGCGGAGGGTGGTGCGCGGGCTGGCGGACGTCGGGTCCGCGCTGGAGCTCCGGGCGGAGTTCGGGGTGGGGGTGCTGACCTGTCTGGCACGCGTCGAGGGGCGGCCGTTGGGGGTGATCGCGAGCAATCCGGCCCATCTGGGCGGGGCGATCGACCGGGACGCGGCCGACAAGACGGCGCGTTTCCTCCAGTTGTGCGACGCGTTCGGGCTGCCGGTCGTCTCGCTGTGCGACACCCCGGGTTTCATGGTCGGCCCGGACGCCGAACGGACCGCCACGGTACGGCACTTCGCGCGGCTGTTCGTCACCGGCGCCAACCTGCGGGTGCCGTTGGTGAGTCTGGTGCTGCGCAAGGCGTACGGGCTCGGCGCGATGGCGATGATGGGCGGTTCGACCCGTGCTCCGCTGGCCACCGCCGCCTGGCCCAGTGGGGAGTTCGGCGGGATGGGGCTGGAGGGCGCGGTCCGGCTCGGCTACCGCAGGGAGCTGGAGTCGATCAGGGACCCGGCCGAGCGTGAGCGCGTCTTCGAAGCGCGGGTCGCCGAGTTGTACGAACACGGGAAGGCGGTCAACGCGGCGGCCGCGCTGGAGATCGACGCGGTGATCGACCCGGCCGGGTCGCGGGCCTGGATCCTGGCGGCCCTGGAACGGTGCCCCGCCCCGCAGCCGAGGCACCGTTCGTACGTGGACACCTGGTGAGCGCCCCCCTGTGAGGCGCGGACTACGGCCGCGACTCGTGCGTCGGCTTCGCGGCCGGCTGGATGTTCTGGTTGAGGCGGAAGACGTTGTCCGGGTCGCGGTCGGCCTTGATACGGGCCAGCCGGTCGTAGTTGCCGCGATAGCTGGCCCGGACGCGCTCCTGACCCTCGTCCATCATCATGTTCACGTAGGCGCCGCCCGCCGAGTACGGGTGCAGGGCGTCGAAGTAGTCGACCGTCCAGCGTTTGATCAGCTCGGCGTTGGCCGGGTCGGGGTCGACACCGGCGTACACGGACGCCCAGTTGGCGTGCCGGTAGGCCCAGGGGGTCTCGTCCTGGCCGACGTCGTGGGCGGCGCCGTCGATCGGGTAGAGGTGCATGGTCGACTGCATGGTGGGGACCTCGGCGCCGAACTTGGCGTGCAGCGCGACGGCGTCGTCCGGGATGGACTCGACGAAGTCGGCGCGCCAGTACCACTGGTGGCCGGGTGGGTAGAGCCCGTCGAACATGGCCTGGAGTTCGGGGTGTTGCAGCACCATGGGGGCGTGCAGCAGCGGCGCGGGCAGCGCGTCGAGCAGCGGGGCCATCTCGCGGGCGGCGGCCTCGGTGTCGGCGCCGGTGTAGCACCAGACGATGCCGGCGGTCTTGCGGAGCTGGATCTCCTCGGGGAACGGCGGGGCGGGCGGGACCGTGCCGTGCAGGAAGAAGCCGCCCAGTTCGCGGGGCGCGTTCGGCAGGAAGTCCCGGTAGGCGGCGAGGACTTCGGCGCTGTCCTCCACGGCCCAGAAGGTGGGTCCGGCGACGACCGTGCTGATCTCGTGCAGCCGGAAGAGGAACGAGGTGACGACACCGAAGTTGCCGCCGCCGCCCCGGATCGCCCAGAACAGGTCGCTGTTCTCGTAGCCGCTGGCGACCACCTTCCGCCCGTCGGCGAGGACGACCTCGGCCTCCAGCAGGTTGTCGATGGTCAGCCCGCACCTGCGGGTGAGGTGGCCGAGGCCGCCGCCGGTGGTGATGCCGCCGACGCCGGTGGTGGAGATGATGCCGCTGGGGGTGGCGAGGCCGTGGGCGTTGGTGGCGCGGTCGACCTCGCCCCAGACGCAGCCACCGCCGACCCGGACGTTGCGCGCCTCGGCGTCGACCTCGATGTGCTTCAGCGGTGACAGGTCGGCGACCACGCCGCCGTCGACGGTGCCGAGGCCGGCGCCGTGGTGGCCCCCGCCCCGCACGGCGAGCGACAGGTCGTGGGCGCGGGCGAAGCCGATCACGCGGGCGACGGCGTCCGCGTCGGCGCAGCGGGCGACCAGGGCGGGGCGCCGGTCGATCATCGCGTTGTAGACGCTGCGGGCCTCCTCGTAGGAGGCGTCGTCGGGGCCGATCAACTCGCCGGTGAATTCGGTGAGTTCACTGCGCGCCGCGCGGGCGATGGAGCTGGACATGCGATCCCCCGTTTCGTGAAATTCGGATCGATTCGCCCGTTCTACTCGCGTCACCACCGAACGGACATCCGTGTGCGTCACCCAGCTCGGCGCCGCCGGATACCTACGTTTCGGAGAGCGGAAGCGGCCCCTCGGCCTCCGGGAGCGTTCCTTCCTCTTGCGCCAGCAGTCCGAGCCGCGCCGCGCAGTCGGCCGCGTGGCGGCGCGTGGGGGCGTCGAGCTTGTCGAGGACGGCCCGTACGTGGTTGTCGACCGTCCGCACCGACACCACGAGCCGCGCCGCGATCTCCGCGTTGGTCAGTCCGTCCGCGAGCAGCCGCATGACCTGGAGCTGGCGCCTGGTGAGGCCCGCCGGGTTCTCCCGGGTCGCGGCGAGCGGGCCGCGCGGGATGTGCCGTACGCCGATCCCGCGCAGTTCGGTGCGGAGCAGCCGGGCGCGCGGTTCGGCGCCGAGCGCGTCGAGGGTGGCGAGGGCGGTGAGTTTGTCGGCGGGGTCGGGGCTCTCCGCGAGGGCGACGGCGTGTTCGTAGGGGCAGCCCGCCTCCAGCCAGCGGGTGGCGGCCTCGTGCCAGAGGCCGCGGGCCTGGAGCGCGTACGGATGCTCCGAGTCGTCGAGTCGGACGGTGTGGCCGGCCCGGGTGAGCCAGTAGCCGAGCTCGGCGCGGTAGGGGACGCCGGGCAGTCGGTCGGCCTGGGCGTGGACGGGCCCCGCTGCGGCGGTGACGGCGGCGAGGTCGCCGCGCAGCCAGGCCGCCTCGGCGAGCGCCGCCGCGACCGGCCCGGTGCGCTGGAGTTCCCTGGTGCGTACGGCGATCTCGCGGGCCTCGGCGAGGAGTTCCGCGGCGCCGGGCCGACCGCAGCGGATCCGGACCCGGGCGAGGACGGTGAGGGCGGGGCAGCGGGCGGGCACGAAGTCGTGCATGCCGTACTCGGCGTGCTTCTCGGCGTCCTCCCAGTCGGCGGCGGCCAGGCGCCGTACGGCCAGCTCGACGTGGAGGTAGTTGAGGAAGCCGAGGTGTTCGGCGCGGTCGGCGAGGTCCATCGCCGGGGGCAGTAAGCGGTCGGCCTCGTCGTAGTGGAGGTTGTCGAGGAGGGTCCAGATCAGGTTGGCGTAGGAGCGGCAGGCGTGTTCGACCTCGCCCGCGGCGAGCGCCACCTCCAGGCTCTCCTCCAGCTGGCGCCGCCCGCCGGGGTCGCCGCCGCGCCAGCGGGCCGTGCCGACGTTGTTCAGGGCGTGGGAGAGGATCGCGGCGTCGTCGGCCTTGCGGGCCAGGGCGATGGCGCGTTCGCCGTGTTCGACGGCCTCGGTGTAGCGGTCGGAGAGCATGCGCAGCTGGGCGGTGTTGCTGACGGCGAGGGCGAGGAGCCGGTCGTCGCCGGCGTGTTCGAGGAC
>JABFXD010000439.1 GCA_013361925.1 Streptomyces sp.
GCCGGCCTCCGCCCCCCGGCGGAAGCCACCGAGCCTACGGCGGAGGGCTTCGGCGTCGACGGAGGCGCTGCGCTGGCGGGGCGGTTCCGCCGGCGCCGTGATCTTCGGGGTGCGCTTGGGGAGGCCCTTGGCGGTGAGTTGTTCGTCGTCGGGGGCGCGGTGGTGTTCCGTCTCGGCTTCGCCTTCGGCGGGCGCGGGTGGTTCGACGGTGGGCTCCGGTTCGCCTTCGGCGGACGCGGGTGGTTCGACGGCGGGCTCCGGCACCGGGGCCAGGAGTTCCATCGTCGTCTCCGACGGGGTCTCCTCCCCCGCCGGCTCCTGCTCCCGTACGGTCTTCTCCGCCAGCTCCACCAGCGGGTCCCCCGCGCTCCCCGAACGGCTCGGCAGGACGTTGGAGTTGGCCTCCGCGTCGGCGCCCGGCAGGGAGAAGGAGTGGGTCGTGGCCGACAGCGGGGAGGCCGCGGACGGGACCGCCGCCGAGGGCGCGGCCGCCAGCAGCGGCTTCGGCAGGACCACCACCGCCGCGATGCCGCCCTGCTTCTGCTCGCGCAGCCGGACGCGGACGCCGTGGCGGTGGGCCAGGCGGGCGACGACGTAGAGGCCGAGGCCGAGACCCTCCTCGCCCTCCTGGTCGTACGGGGAGTCCGGGTCGAACTCGGCGAGGCGGGAGTTGAGGCGGTCCAGGCGGTCCTCGGTCATGCCGATGCCCTCGTCCTGGACGGAGAGCATGACCTCGCCGCTCTCCAGGAGCCAGCCGGAGACCTCGACGGGCATGTCCGGCGGGGAGAACGAGGTGGCGTTCTCCATCAGTTCGGCGAGCAGGTGGGAGAGGTCGTCGGCGGCGAAGCCCGCGATGTGCGCGTGCGGGGGCAGGGCGGCGATACGGACCCGCTCGTAGCGCTCGATCTCGCTGACCGCGGCCCTGACGACGTCCACCAGCGGGACCGGGCCCGCGTGCTGCTGGACGTGTTCCGTGCCCGCGAGGACCAGGAGGTTCTCGCTGTGGCGGCGCATGACGGTGGCGAAGTGGTCGAGCTTGAAGAGGGTCGCGAGGCGGTCGGGGTCCTGCTCGCGCTCCTCCAGGCCCTCGATGACGGCGAGTTGACGCTCGACCAGGCCGAGGGTGCGCAGCGCGAGGTTGACGAAGGTGCCGCCGATGCTCTCCCTGAGCCGGGTCAGCTGGGCGGCGGAGTCGGCGAGTTCGGCGCGGAGTTCCTCGCGGGCGTCGGCCATCTTCTGGCGCTGGGCGACGAGGTGTTTGCGGTCGGCCTCAAGGGTGGTGATCCGGCCCTGGACGCCGAGGACGTGTGCGTGCAGCGTGTTGACGGAGCGGACGACCTGGGCGAACTCGTCGTTGCGTCCGGTGAACTTGACGGGTTCCGCGGTGGCCGGGTCCGCCGCCGTGGCGAGGCGCGCGGTGCCCAGCCGCAGGACCGCCAGCGGGCGGGTGAGGGTGCGGGCCATGGCGGTGGCGATGCCGACGGCGAGCAGCATGAGGGCGCCGAGGACCGCGATGCGGATCTCCCAGGCGGTGACGTCGTCGTCGCGGAGCTGGGCGAGGTCCTCGGTGCGCTGGTGGTAGAGCGCGGACTCCACGCCGCGCATCAGCTCGACGCGGGCCGAGAGGGCGGCGTCGAGCTTCTTGGCGCTGGTGTCGAGTTCGCGGTCGGAGAGGGTGGGCTGGTCGGTGAGGGAGGCCAGGTACTTCTCGGCGGAGTTGACCTCGGGGCCCGTGACGGTGGAGTCGTAGCGGGCGGCGGTGTCCTTGGGCGCGGTCTCGTGGAAGTCGGCGAGCGCGGCGTCGGAACGCAGTCGGGCCTGCTGGGCGGCGGCGGTGAGGGCGGCGCGCTGCTTGGCGTCGGCCTCGGAGGTGGTGGTGACGGTGGAGGCGATCCCGGTGATGGGGTCGGTGACCGTCTGGGTGCTGCTGGGCACGCTGAGGGCGGCGAGGAGCAGACCGCGGGTGGCGGCGGCCTGCTGGACGGCGGAGTCCAGCTCGGCGAGGGAGTACGCGCCGGAGCCGGCGCGGGGCGGCAGCTGCTCGGCCAGTTGCTCGGCGAGGCGGTGCAGCTCGGTGATGGTGGTGGAGTAGGAGGCGTGCGCTTCGAGAGCGGTGCTCTTGCCGGTGAGCACCGCTCTGCGCAGGGCGGCGATCCCGTCGAGGTCGGCACGGAGGTCGGCCGGGGTGTCGGTGTCGGCGCGCAGCTCCTCGACCTGCCGGTCGACGCGGGCGCTGCGCTGCTCGGACGGCGCCTTGGAACGGGGGCGGCCGGCGGCGACGTAGGAGGTGACCTCGTCCCGCTCGTCGGCGAGCGCGTGGGCGAGGGCGAGCGCGTCCTGGGTCTGCTCGGCGAGGGTCACCAGGTCCTGGGAGTCGCTGAGGTCCTGGGAGGCGGCGAGCACGGACGGGGCTCCGGCCCCGGCGATGGCGGCGGCCACGACGGCGACGGCCACGATGAGCCGGTTGCGTACGTGGGTGGGGCGGCCCTTGCCCACGACGGCCCCGTCAGGGGCGGGGGCGGAGGTGGTGTCGGCGGAGGCCGTCTGCTTGCTCGTACGACGAGGCCGCGTCTTCTGCACCGGTGCTCGCATTCCTGACTCGTGTACCCATGGGCCCGGGTGACGCTCCGTCAACTGACGGGTACTCCCGGTACGGTTCCCGACCCTCCCAGCGCCAGTGGGCAGTGGTCGCGCATCACCCGACCCGCCACTCGAAGGAGTGAACCCCGGAGGGGAGTTGGGGAGCAAGTTCCCGTGGCACAGTCAGGGGCCTTGTGCGGCGGGCCGGTTGGACGTCCGGGGCGCACGATGGCATGATCTGCCGCCACGCGCCGCCGGAGTGAAGCATTCCAGCCCAAATCAGACGCCTGACCTGCGCGCCTGCACCGATTCGGCGACCGATGCCAGCCTTTCGTGAACGCTGTGAAGGGCTCGTGCAGACTGGCTGGATGCGTACTGAACTCGTCTCGGAGCCCGGCGATCCGACCCGCCCCAACGAGGACTTCGCGAGCGTGAGCCTTCCCGCTTCCGGGCGGGGTGGGGTGCTGGTGCTCCTCGACGGCGTGACGCCACCGAACGGCCCCACAGGCTGTCTGCATTCCGTCCCCTGGTTCGTCTCACGCCTGGGCGGCGCGCTGACCGAACTGACCGTTTCCCTCCCGGATGTTCCGCTGACCGAGGCGCTGAGCCTTGCGATTGCACGTACCGCCGATGCCCACGCACACACGTGTGACCTTTCTCACCCACGCACACCTCAGGCCACGGTGGTGGTGGCGCGGTGGTCCTCCGAGGCGGTGGAGTACCTGATCCTCTCCGACTCCGTCCTGCTGGCGGAGGCCCCCGACGGAGCGGTGACGGTCCTGGCGGACGACCGCCTGGCCCTGCTGCCGCGAGCGTCTTTGACAACCGCCGCCTTCATCGACGCACACCTGCGCAACAAGGAGGGCGGCTTCTTCACCGCGGCCGCGGATCCTTCGGTGGTGGGGCGTGCGGTGACAGGGGTGTTGCCGGGGGCGTCGGTGCGGGCGTTGGCCGCGATGACGGACGGGGCGACTCGGTGGGTGGAGAAGTTCCGGGAGGGGGGTTGGGGGGACTGTCTGCGGGTGGTGCGGAAGGAGGGGGCTGCTGCGTTGGTGGGGCGGGTGCGGGAGTTGGAGGGGGCGGATGTGGAGGGGGTGTTTTTGGGGCGGGGCAAGCGGCATGACGATGCTTCGGTGGTGTTTGTGGAGTGGTGAGGGGGCGTCAGGGGCCGGGGTTGGGATCGGCACTCACGGACGCGTCTGTGCCGGGGTTCGTCGGCGTCGGGTTGCCGTCCGGCGCGATCCAGGCGCCCACCATGGCGGTGGCCAGCGCCGTGGCCGCCGCCACCAGCACCGTCGTCGCCGGGACGGCCGCGGCTGCCAGCGAGCGGAAGTTGCGGATCTGTCCCCAGCGGAGTCCTGCGACACGGACCAGACGGGCTTCCCAGTACAGGCCGAGAATGAGGAAGATCGCGAGACAGTTGCCCGTCGTGAGCAACAGCTGGACGGCGAAGTGCCTGGGTTCCAGCCCTTGGTAGAGCAGCTGCGCGAGTTCCGCGGGCAGGACCACGGCGAGCAGGCACAGGGACTTGCCGATAGGGCTGCCACCGCGGAGCCAGGAGTAGACGTAGCCGTAGACGAAGCCGTAGACCGCCCAGCGCAGGGCGTAGGCCCAGACCTGGGCGTCCTCCGGGAAGTCGGCACTGAGCGGAGGCGGCAGTGTGTAGCCCAACCAGGGCAGGCTGAGGACCGTGAGCAGGACCGCGGCCGCCGTCCCGTTGCGCAGGGCCGTGCGGCCCCCGGACGTGCCCAGGGCGGCCAGGCGCAGGTTGACCGAGTGTTGGGGCGCCGTGGCCCGGTCACCGAGGGCGCCGAGACGCCGCCAGCGCGCACTCCACTGCCGGGCGGTCAGCTCTCCCTGCGCGAGCGCGGTGCGGGAGGCGGTCAGGAACTCGCGCCGCCCTGCCGCGAGGGTCTGGTCCTTCAGCAGGGCGTGCATCAGACGGTTGTGGGCGGCCGGTCGGATTTGGTGCAGCCGTACGGCCCGGTTCTCGGCGTCTGGCGGGAGCAGCCAGGTGAAGCCCGTTGCGGCGATGAGGAGGGCTATGTAGTAGCCGCCGCGCTGCGCATCGTCGCCGAACATGGTCAGCCCGTACGCGGCCAGGCCGGTGCCCGCCGCGGCGATTCCCAGCCCGACGGCGATGGTGCGCACGTGGAGCGGCCAGCCTTCGTACCAGGCGTCGTGGGTCCGCAGGACCAGCAGCGTCACCAACAAGGCCAGGACCAGCTGTGCGACCGGGTATGACGCGGCACCCGCCGGATAGCGCCCGATGATGTCCCAGGACCCACCGTCGCCCCAGAGGTACCACAGGGGGGCCCAGTCCTCCGCGATGGCCAACGCCACGAAACTGCCGTACAGCAGAGGCCACCCCAGCCAGGCACGCCTGTTCACGACCACCACGATGGACCAGACCAGCCCGTACCAGCCCCAGTTCAGTTCGAGCATGGCCAGGGAGTTGCTGACATCCCACACCGGCTGCGGGTCCTCGCGCGGGGGAAGACCGGTACCCGGCCCGGCGGCCAGCACCGTCAGCCAGGCCGCGCCGGCTGCGGTGACCGCCCACCGGCGCCCCGCCGACCCCAGTGCACCGCCGCGCAGACCGTACGCCACCGCGGCTGTCACCAGTGCCGCGGCAGCCACCGAGAGCAGCGGCCACCACCTTCCCTCGCACACCGCGAAGACGCAGGCCAGCACCGGCAGTACGGCACTCGGCAGGAGCATCGGCAACAGTTCCCGGGGCTCGGGTGGGCGTCCCTTGATGAGGCGTGGCAGACAGGCGAACAGCAGGAAGGGCAGCAGCACCCACCACCAGACCGCGAGCAACGCTCCCCGCCCCGGATAGAGCCAGCCCGGCCAGGGCACTTCGGCCGAACCGGCGAGGGCGTACAGCAGCGACGCACCCGTCAGAGAACACGCGGTCGCGGCGGCGACGGTCCAGCGGCGCCGAGTGGCGGGCGGCGCCCACTCCCCGACGAAGGGCAGGATCCAGCACAGTGTCACCGCAGCGGCGGCCGCCGCCAGCCAGAACGCCTCCCGTTGGGGCGTTTCCTTCTGGAGCAGTACGCCGAGATGTTCCGTGTCACCCTGTTCACGGCTCCCGGTGCCCGGAGGGCCGAGCACGACGGTCAGCCGCTCCCCCTTCTTGCCGAGGCGCAGTTCGGCGTGGTGGGCGTCCTGACTCAGGACGGTGCCGCCCCTGATGGTGAGGAGCAGACGCGTGGGGACGTCGACCGTGACGCTCCAGGAGTCGTAAACGCCGTCCTTGCCCAGCATGCCCTCGCCGTCCTCGAACGTGAACGTGGCATGGCCTTCGGGACACTCGTACTCCGACTCCGGCCCGGGCCAGGTCGCCCGTTGTACGTAGGAGGCGTACACCGTCGAGGTCGCTGTCTCCTGTGCGAGCGAGCTCTCTTCGGCATCCCCGCGGAGGCCCTGCATCCCGCACGCCTCTGACCTCCCACCGAGATGGGTCAGGAGCGGCGTCCACGCCTCCACCGTCTGATCGCCGGTGCGAAGGTCCTTGACCATGGGGTCGGAAGCCTGGAGTTCGAGCATGTGTGTCGCCTTGGCCGTCCACTCGCCCCTGTCGGGAAAGACGCGCAGCTCGGTGCTGCCAGAGCGCTCAGGATGCCCCTTCGCCCGGTACCGGGCATCCGCAGCCTTCCACGTCTCGTACTGCGAGGACGAGGACTCCCCGCCCTGCGTGGGCGCCGCCAACAGCCCGTCAGCGGCCTGTATCCACCCCACATGAGAACAACCGGCCCCCAGCACCACCAACAACAGCAGCGCACCCCCGACCACCCGCGCACGCCACTCCGCCGCACCCGCCATCGACGGCCACCCCCGTCCCCCGGGCGGTCAGATTAGTGGCCGCCCGGCGCGGCAGACAGGGGTTCAGCGCTCCATGCCCAGGTTCAGTTGGTTCAGCAGCCGCGCCAGCTCCGAGACCTCCTTCGGATCCCAGTC
>JABFXD010000962.1 GCA_013361925.1 Streptomyces sp.
CGCCCACCTGGTCGGACGTCTCCTCCTCCACGTCGGCCATCGCCGGGTCGAGGAGGCGGGAGAGGAAGTGGCGGGTGCGTTCGTGGGCGGGGTTGCCGATGACCTGGGCGGGGGTGCCGTCCTCGACGATCACTCCGCCGTCCATGAAGACGACCCGGTCGGCGACCTCGCGGGCGAAGGTCATCTCGTGGGTGACGACCATCATCGTCATGCCCTCGTTGGCGAGCATCCGCATCACCGCGAGGACGTCCCCGACGAGTTCGGGGTCGAGTGCGGAGGTCGGCTCGTCGAAGAGCATCACCTCGGGACCCATGGACAGCGAGCGGGCGATGGCGACGCGCTGCTGCTGGCCGCCGGAGAGGGAGGCGGGGTAGGCGCCGGCCTTCTCGGACAGGCCGACCCGTTCCAGGTTCTCGGCGGCCACCTTCGCCGCCTCCGCCTTGCCCCGCCTGAGGACCCGGCGCTGCGGGAGCGTGAGGTTCTCGGTCACCGTGAGGTGCGGGAAGAGGTTGAACTGCTGGAAGACCATGCCGATACGGCGGCGTACGGCGTCGATGTCGACGTCGGGGTCGGTGAGTTCGGTGCCGCCGACGAAGACCCGGCCCTTGGTGGGTTCTTCGAGGAGGTTCACACAGCGCAGCAGCGTGGACTTGCCGGAGCCGGAGGGGCCGATCACACAGACGACCTCGCCGCGTCCGATCTCCAGGTCGATGCCCTTGAGGACCTCGTTGTCGCCGAACGACTTGTGCAGGCCCTGGACCTGGATCTCTGCAGTGGTGGTCACTTGACCGCCTCCTGGGCCTTGGCCTCCATACGGCGGACGACGAAGCCGAGCGGGATCGTCACCAGCAGATAGCAGAGGCCGGCGACGAGGATCGGCGTGGAGTTGGCGGTCTGGCTGGCCAGATCGCGGCCGTACTTGGACAGTTCGCGCTCCTCCAGGGTGACGCCGAGGAACAGCACCAGCGAGGAGTCCTTGAAGAGCAGGACGAGTTCGTTGGTGAGCGGCGGCAGGATGATGCGGAACGCCTGCGGGATGACGATCGAGACCATCGCGCGGGCCGGTGAGAAGCCCAGCGAACGGGCCGCCTCCATCTGTCCCTTGGGCACCGCCTGGATGCCGGCGCGGATCGTCTCCGCCATGTAGGCCGCGGCGACCAGACCGAGCGCGAGGGCGACCTTGCCGTACGTGCCGCCGGGGATCTCGGTCCCCGGGAAGGCGAGCGGCACGGCCACACCGATGAAGATGAAGATCAGCAGGGCGGGCAGCCCACGGAAGATCTCGATGTAGACGCCGGCGAACCAGCGGTACGGTCCCACCGACGACAGCCGCATCAGCGCGATGACCATGCCGAGCACGAGTCCGAAGGCGAAGCCGGACAGCGTGTAGAGCACGGTGTTCTTGAGCGCCAGCGTGATGACGTCCGGGAACATCTCCTTCGCGATGTCCCACTGGGCGAACTGGTTCTTGAGCCGGCCCCAGTCCGCCGACACCGCGAAGGCGATCACGGCGCCGACGAACAGGACGTACTGCGCGCCGCGCGACAGGCCGCGCTTCTGACGCCGGGTCAGGCCCTTCTTCTTCGGCTGGAGTTGTACGTCGGTATCGGCCATGGGGTCAGGATGCCGACGCGGACGGAGAGGCGGAGGCCGCGGAGGCGTCGTACGGGCCGATCCACTTCTCGTACAGCTTCTTGTAGGTGCCGTCGGCCTTGGCGTCGGCGAGGGCCTTGTTGATGGCGGCGAGGAGCTTGGTGTTGCCCTTCTTCACCGTGAAGCCGTACTGCTCACCGGTGTTGATCTGCTCGGCCACCGAGAAGGCGTCGGAGTTGGCCTTGTCCTTCAGCCAGCCCTGGACCACCGGGTAGTCGATGACGACGGCCTTGACCTGGCCGGAGCGCAGACCGTTGAGGACGGCGTCGGAGGACTCGAAGGAGACCGGGTCGAAGCCCTGGCTCTTGGCGTAGTCCTCGCCGGTCGTCTGCGCCTGGGCGCCGAGCTTGACCTTCTTGGCCTTGGCGTCGGCGAGGGAGGTGATCCCGCTGTCCTTGTCGACGAGCAGGGCCTGGGTGGCGTCGAAGTAGGGGTCGGAGAAGTCGACGTTCTTCTTGCGCTCCTCGGTGATGGTCATGCCGGCCGCGGCGACGTCGCACTCGCCGGAGTTGAGGAAGGCGCCCGTCTTGAAGTTCTCGAAGGGGGTGTCGAGGATCTCCTGCTTCACGCCGAGGTTCTTGGCGACCAGGTCGATCAGCGAGACGTCGAAGCCCTGCACCTTGCCGTCGATCTCCGACTGGAAGGGCGGGTAGGGCAGATGGGTGCAGGTGGTGAGCTGGCCCGCCTTGACGAGCTCGACGCCACCGGCGGCGGTCTTGGTGCCGCTGCCGCCGTCGTCGTCCGAGGAGCAGCCGGCCACGAGCAGCAGCCCGGCCGTCGCGGTGGTGGCGGCCAGGGTGCGGGTCCGGCGCCCGAGGATCGTCTTCACGGGGGAGCCTCCTGTGGGGGAACTGTGGGTTCCGATTATAAGGAAACGTTTGAGCCTCTCAAACCAAAGCGATGGTCGCGAGGCCGTTCAGCCTGAGAAGCACCGGTCGGCGGCGCTTGCCGTGGGGCGGTTACCCTCGATCACGTCTACCCCAGTGAGCGAAGAGAGCACCGCCGTGACGCACCCGTTCCTTGACCTGGCCCCGCTGAGCGCCGCGCACTTCGCGTCGATCGAGGACCGTGTGGCACGGCTGCTGAGCACCGAGCAGGACGTCGTGATCATGCAGGGCGAGGCACTGCTGCCGCTGGAGGGGGCCATCCGGGGGACGGCGGGGCCGGGGACCGTCGCGCTGAACGTCATCACCGGCCCCTACGGGCAGACCTTCGGGGACTGGCTGCGGGACTGCGGGGCGACGGTCATCGACCTCGCCGTGCCCTTCCACAGCGCCGTCACGGCGGAGCAGATCCGGGAGGCCTTCGCGGCCCACCCGTCGATCGACTTCGTGTCGCTGGTGCACGCGGAGGCGGCGACCGGGAACACCAACCCGGTCGCGGAGATCGGCGAGGTCGTACGGGAACATGGCGCGCTGTTCTACCTGGACGCGGTGGCGTCGATCGGCGCGGAGCCGGTGCTGCCGGACGCCTGGGGGGTCGACCTGTGCGTGATCGGGGCGCAGAAGGCGATGGGCGGGCCGGCCGGTGTGTCGGCGGTGTCGGTGAGCGAGCGGGCGTGGGCGCGGATGGCGGCGAACCCGCGGGCGCCGCGCCGCTCGTACCTCTCGCTGCTCGACTGGAAGGAGCGGTGGGTCGACGGTGGCCGGCGTGCGCTGCTCCACGCTCCGGCGCAGCTGGAGATGCTGGCCCTTGAGGCGTGCGTCGAGCGGATCGAGGAGGTCGGCCTCGACGCGGTGATGGCTCGGCACGCCTCGGCCGCCGCGGCGACTCGGGCGGGTGCCGTGGCGCTCGGCGGAGGGCTTGAGCCGTACGTGTACGAGGCCCGGGACGCGGCGCCGGTCGCGACGACGCTGCGGGCGCCCGCCGGGGTGGTGGCATCCGAGCTGGTGGCTCGGGCGCTGGCCTCGGATCCGGCGTTGCCGTTGGTCGCGGGCGGCGGTGCGCTGGCCAAGGAGATGATCCGGGTCAACCACTACGGGGTGGACGCGACGCCGGGGGCGGTGCGGGCGAGTCTGGCGGCGCTGGGCGCCGCGCTGGCGGAGCGGGGGCTGGACGTGGACGTGGAGGGGGCGTTGCGGGCGGTGGAGGGTGAGTGGCGGTAGAGGGGCGACCCGGCCCCGCGAAGGGCTTGCCCGCGAACGCCGGGCGGGCCCGGATGTCAGACGTGCGTGCCATGCTCCCCGCATGACCACCGACACACCCCACACCCTCCCCGACGGTCGTCCGGTCCCGCTTCTGACCGGTCCCGAACTCCCCATGCTGGAGAGCTGGTTGGAGTTCCACCGGGCCACGCTCGCGCTCAAGTGCGCGGGGCTCGACGACGCGCAGGCACGGGCCGCCTCCGTCGAGCCCTCCGCCCTCACCCTGCTCGGCCTGGTGCAGCATCTCGCCGAGGTCGAGCGGAACTGGTTCCAGCGGGTGATCGGCGGGCTGGACCTGCCGCCCGTGTTCGACGGTGACCCGAGCGGGTACGTCCTCGATCCCGCGCGCACGCTCCAGGACGCGCTCGCGATCTGGCGCCGCGAGGTCGAGCGCGGGCGGGGGTTGTATGTCGGCTGGTCCCTCGACGACACCGGGCGGATGGTGGACGCTCCCTTCACCGGGACGGAGGTCAGTCTGCGGTGGGTGCTGATCCACATGATCGAGGAATACGCCCGGCACAACGGACATGCGGACCTCTTGCGGGAGGGAATCGACGGAGTTACCGGCGCCTAATTCTCCGGTAATTCTGGAATTCTTTATCAGCACAGCTTCCCGTTTTCTTCTGCCCGCTTTTCCCCGGCCTAAACGCAAAGATTTCGCGAACGCCGAGCGGGGTGATTCGGGAAGATCTCGTGGGGGTTACATGGGTGTGACGCGTTACACATCACGGCCCTTTTATACCTTTTGCACGGGGCATACCGGACCATACCTCGCCATTCTCGCGCAGCCGCCCGCGCCCGCGCGATAACACAGCAGGGTCCATCATGTAACCCCACCCGGCCATGCATTTTTTAATTTCCCTCGGTAAATTCAATCCGCATGACTGCCTCACCAGCAGACCTGCAAGCCAACCCGCAGAACGACCTGGAAATCGACCGCCCGTCCGTGACGGACGGTGCCGCATTGTGGCGGATAGCGAGGGACTCGAAGGCCCTCGACCTGAACTCGTCCTACAGTTATCTGCTGTGGTGCCGCGACTTCGCCGCCACCTCGGCCGTCGCCCGGGACGGGCGCGGGGAACCGGTCGGGTTCGTCACCGGTTACGTGCGACCCGACCGCCCGCGCACCCTGCTCGTCTGGCAGGTGGCCGTGGACGACGCCTACCGCGGGCGCGGCATCGCCGCCGCGTTGCTGGACGGGCTCGTCGAGCGGGTCGGTGGCGAGTACGGCGTGACGAGCGTCGAGACCACCATCACCCCCGGCAACACCGCCTCGGAGCGGCTGTTCGGCGCATTCGCCGAGCGGCACGACGCCTCCCTGGAGCGCGAGGTGCTCTTCCCGACGCGCCTGTTCCCCGACGGCCCGCACGACCCCGAAGTCCTGTACCGCATCGGTCCCCTCTCCCCCTGACCGCGCCGGCTTCCCTCACCCCCGACCACGCCGGTCCCTCTCCCCCGACCGGCCGTTGACGCCCCCCCGTACTCCCCCCACGCCTAACGAGGAGCGATTCGTCGTGACCATCACCCAGCCCGACCTCAGCGTCTTCGAGACCCTCGAGTCCGAGGTGCGCAGCTACTGCCGCGGCTGGCCCACCGTCTTCGACCGCGCGCACGGCAGCCGTATGTACGACGAGGACGGCCACGAGTACCTGGACTTCTTCGCCGGGGCCGGTTCGCTGAACTACGGGCACAACAACCCGGTCCTGAAACGGGCGTTGATCGACTACCTGGAGCGGGACGGCGTCACGCACGGGCTCGACATGTCGACCACCGCCAAGCGCGCGTTCCTGCAGACCTTCCAGGACCTGGTGCTGCGCCCGCGCGATCTGCCGTACAAGGTCATGTTCCCGGGCCCGACCGGCACCAACGCCGTCGAGTCCGCGCTCAAGCTGGCCCGGAAGGTGAAGGGGCGCGAGGCGATCGTGTCGTTCACCAACGCCTTCCACGGCATGTCGCTCGGCTCCCTCGCCGTCACCGGCAACGCCTTCAAGCGGGCCGGGGCCGGCGTACCGCTGGTGCACGGCACGCCCATGCCGTTCGACAACTACTTCGACGGGACCGTCCCCGACTTCCTGTGGTTCGAGCGGCTCCTGGAGGACCAGGGCTCCGGGCTCAACAAGCCCGCCGCCGTGATCGTGGAGACCGTGCAGGGCGAGGGCGGCATCAACGTCGCCCGGCCCGAATGGCTGCGCGCCCTCAAGGAGTTGTGCGAGCGGCAGGACATGCTGCTCATCGTCGACGACATCCAGATGGGGTGCGGACGCACCGGTGCCTTCTTCTCCTTCGAGGAGGCCGGCATCACGCCCGACATCGTCACCGTCTCCAAGTCCATCAGCGGGTACGGCCTGCCGATGTCGCTGTGCCTGTTCAAGCCCGAGCTGGACGTCTGGGAGCCGGGCGAGCACAACGGCACCTTCCGCGGCAACAACCCGGCCTTCGTGACCGCGACCGCGGCCCTGGAGATGTACTGGGCCGACGGCTCGGCGATGGAGAAGCAGACCCGTGCGCGCGGCGAGCAGATCGAGCAGGGGCTCATCGCGATCACGGAGGAGAACCTCGCCGATGTGAAGGAGTACCGCGGGCGCGGGCTGGTGTGGGGCCTGGAGTTCCACGAGAAGGGCCGGGCCGGGCGGATCGCCCGGCGTGCCTTCGAACTCGGGCTGCTCATCGAGACGTCGGGCCCCGAGAGCGAGGTCGTGAAACTGCTTCCCGCGCTCACGATCAGCCCCGACGAGCTGGACGAGGG
>JABFXD010000199.1 GCA_013361925.1 Streptomyces sp.
CTCGCGGTGAACATCATCGAGTGCTGAACGGGCAAGGGGCCTCCATGCCAAGGTGGTTGGCGATTCACCCGCCGACCCCTGCCCCCCAACGGCACTTCAGGGAGCCCCCATGCTGCGCGGCATCGACGTAAGCGCCTACCAGTCCTCCTCCTACAGCACCGACGGCCTCTCCTTCGTCTTCGTCAAGGCGACGGAGGGGCGGACGTACACCAACCCCAAACTCGCGGCCCAGACGAAGCGGGCCCGGGACGCGGGGCTGGTCGTCGGCTTCTATCACTTCCTCTGGCCGGGCAACCTGACGGCCCAGGCGGAGTACTTCGTGAGCAAGGCCCCGGAGCGGGCGGGCGACATCCTCGCCGTGGACTGGGAGACCACGGGCGAGGGGACGCACGCGACCAACGCGGAGAAGGACCGGTTCATCCGCAAGGTCAAGGAGCTACGGCCGGACAACCGGGTCGTCCTCTACACGAACCGGAACTACTGGCTGAACATCGACACGACCTCCTACGCGGGGGACGGTCTCTGGATCGCCGACTATGTGACGGCGGGCAAGCCCCGCATCAAGGCGAAGTGGCGCTTCCACCAGTACACCGACGACCCGCTGGACAAGAACGTGGCGGACTTCGCGAGCAGGGCAGCACTGCGCGAATGGGCCGAGGACGCCTGACGTAGAGTCCGTGCCATGGGCGGGAAGATCACTGCGGTCAGCAGCAACGGGACCTACTCCTTCACCAAACCCAACCGGGAGAGCATCACGCTGCTCGCCGGGCTGGGAGTCGAAGGGGATGTGCACGCCGGGGTGACGGTCAAGCACCGGTCCCGGGTGGCGAGGGACCCCTCGCAGCCCAATCTGCGCCAGGTGCACCTCCTGCACCAGGAGCTGTTCGACGAGGTCCGGGAAGCCGGCATCGAGGTCGGCGCCGGAGAGCTCGGGGAGAACGTCACCACACAGGGCATCGATCTGCTCGCGCTGCCCGTCGGGACCCGGCTGCACCTCGGCGAGCGGGCCGTCGTCGAGGTGACCGGGCTGCGGAACCCTTGCCTTCAGATCGACAACTTCCGGCAAGGGCTGCTGAAGCGGGTCGTCACCCGGGACGCCGACGGGAAGCTCCGGCTCAAGGGCGGGATCATGAGCGTCGTCCTGGAGGGCGGGGTCGTGCGGCCCGGCGACGGGATCGTGGTGGAGCTGCCGGACGGGCCGCACGTGCCCTTGGAGATCGTCTGACCGTCGGCAGGCGTCAGGCGCGGAAACCCTCCGGGCGCTCCGGACTCGCGTCGGCCAGGGCCTTCGCCACCGCGTCCACGCCCTCCTGGAGTCCGTACACCGGCGTGTCCGGCTGCTGGCGCCAGGAGTCGTCGAGGCCGCCCGCGTCGACCGTGTCGAAGCCGAGTTCGTCGATGAGGGCGCGGACCTTCGCCTTGGCCGCCTCGTCGTCGCCGGCGACCGGGAGGGCCTGGCGGTCGGGGGCGCCGGCCGGGCGGTGGCGGTCCAGGATGTCCTGGGCGTAGGTGCCGTTGAATGCCTTGATGACGGGGTGGCCGAGGTGCTGCTCCGTCCAGCGGCTCTCCGTCAGACCCTCGTCCTCGATCCCGGCGATCCGGCCGTCCCGCTGCTTCGGGTAGTAGTTGCCGGTGTCGATCACCGCCACCCCGTCCGCCGCCCCGTCGAGGACGCCCTTCGGCAGGTCCGGGATCGCCTTGAGCGGGATCGTGACGACGACCACCTCCGCACCGCGCGCGGCCTCCTCGACCGGGACCGGCGTCGCGCCCGTCTCCTCCGCTAGCGCGGTGAGGGTCTGGGGGCCGCGGGAGTTGGCCACCGCCACCTCGTGCCCGAGGGCGGTGAGCCGTCGGGTGAGGTTGCCGCCGATGTTGCCCGCGCCGATGATGCCGATCTTCATGACAAGCCCTCCAGATCTTATGCATGTGCATACGTCTGAGTGGCATCAACCCCGGTCGGCCGGGGTGTATTCCGGCGGGCTCAGATCCGGACCACGATCTTCCCCGTATGGCGGTTCGACTCCATCAGAGCATGGGCGTCCCGGATGCGGTCCAGGCCCTCGAAGACCTCGGCGATCACCGGCCGGAAGCCGCCGTCGGACAGGCCCGCGTTGAGGAAGGCCGTGGAGCGGCGGCGCCCGCCCGGTGTCGCGGTGAGGATCATGTTGGCGTACGTGTGGATCGTGAAGGGCCAGTTCCGGGGGATCTCGGCGGGACGGCTGTCCAGCCAGCCGTAGGCCACCACCGAACCGCCCTCCGCGAGCGCCTCGGCCAGGGGACGGAAGCCGGGGCCGCCGATCGCGTCGAAGATCACCTCGACGCCCCGGCCGCCGGTGAGCCGCCTGGCCTCCTTCGCCACCGTCTCGGCGCCGCCCTCGGAGACGATCACCTCCGCCGCCCCCGCCTCCAGCAGCCCCCGCCGCTTGGCCTCCGTACGGGTCGTGACCAGCGGGACCGCGCCGATGCGGCGGGCCACCTGGATCGCCGCCGTGCCCACCCCACTGGAGGCCCCGGTGATCAGGACGTGGTCGCCGGGCCTGAGCCCGGCCGTCTCCAGGAGGGCTCCATAGGCGGTCGTGTACGTCAGCCAGGACGCCGCCCCCGTGACGGCGTCCACGGAAGCGGGGCGGGGCAGCACCGAGGTCTCGGGCAGGACGACCCGTTCCGCGTAGACGCCCTGGGCGCTCATCTCGATGCCGGGTCCGGTGGTCACCGGGTCGCCGACGGTGAGTGCGGTGACGCCCTCGCCGACCGCCTCGACGACTCCGGACGCCTCGTAGCCGAGGCGGGAGGCGGGGAGGGCGGGCTGGTAGTAGTAGGCGCCGGAGCGAAAGAGGGCTTCGGCCCGGTTGAGGCCCAACGCCTCGAGGCGGACGGTGACTTGACCGGGGCCGGCGGCGGGCACCGGAACGTCCTCGATCGTCAGCACCTCGGGTCCGCCCAGGTCATGAAAGAGCACGGTACGTGCGGTGGTTGGCATGTCGTCCACGCTAGGAGCCGCGGCTGAGACGATCCATGTCCGTCGATCTCCGTTTCCTGTCCCAGCGTCTCTCCCCGCCAACTCCCGGCTACGGTGGCGGACATGGACGTACTCAGCGACGCGATCGCCGCGATGCGCACCGGGCGGCCGCACTCGGGCAGGCGGGACAAGTACGCGCCCTGGGGCATGCGGATCGAGGACTCGGAGGGCGCCGGGTTCCATGTGGTGCTGCGGGGGTCGGCCTGGCTGCTGCCCTCGGCAGGCGAGCCGGTGGCGCTCGCGCCGGGGGACGTGGTGTTCCTGGCGCACGGGCGGGGGTACGCGCTGACCAGCGGCCCGGACGTGGAGCCGACCGTCGTCCGGTTCCGGCCGGACGACCCCCCGTCCCCGCCCCCGCCTCCCGTGCGGGACGCCGTGCCGGACACGGTCCTGCTGTGCGGCGCCTACTGGCTGGACCGCAGCCGGGCGCACCCCCTGCTCACCGAGCTGCCGGAGGTGGTGCATCTGCCCGCCACGGTCGGCGCCCACCGGTCCCTGCGGGCGACCGTGGAGCTGCTGGGCACGGAGCTGGAGGAACCGCGGCCGGGCGCGGACATCATCGTCGCCTCGCTCCTGGACACCCTGCTGCTCTACATCCTGCGCGCCTGGTGGCAGGGCGAGGCCCGCACCGACCGGCATCCCACCGGCTGGGCGGCGGCGCTCGCCGACCCCGCGGTGACCTCGGCGTTGCAGGCCATCCACGCCGCGCCGGACCACCCCTGGACGGTGGAGGAACTCGGCGCCCACGGCGGCCTGTCCCGGGCGGCGTTCGCCCGCCGGTTCACCACGCTGGTGGGGCGGCCACCGCTCGCGTATCTGACGTGGTGGCGCATGACGACGGCCGGCCGACTGTTGCGCGAGGCCGACCTGCTGCTCCGCCAGGTCGCCCAACGCACCGGCTACACCTCGGAGTTCGCCTTCGCCAAGGCGTTCAAGCGGGAGTACGGGGTGGCGCCGGGGCAGTACCGCAGGCACGCCTCCTAAGCCGCGAACGGGTCCTCCAGCTCGGCCCGTACCACCTCCGCCGCCGCTTCCGCGTCCCCGTCCGCGACCGCCCGCACCAGCGCCTCATGGGCCTCGTCGGCCGTGTTGGGGTCGTGGGTGCGCAGGCCGGTCAGGGTCAGGAGCTCGATCAGGCCCTGTCGCAGGACCGGGGTGAACTCCGTGAACAGATCGGCGAGTACGGGGTTGTGGGCGGCCCCCACCACCGCCGCGTGGAAGGCGATGTCGGCGTCGATGAACGCCTCGTCGTCCCGCAGCGAAGCCGCCCTGCGTCCCCGCAGCGCCCGTTCCATGGCCGCCACGTCCTCCGGTGTCCGGCGCCGCGCGGCGAGGCGGGCGGCGTGCACCTCCAGACCCATCCGCACCTCGTAGACATCCGTCACCGCGGCCCGCCGCAGCCGGGTCGGCCAGTCCGCCGTCGGTTCCGTGGCGAGGACGAACACCCCGGCGCCCTGCCGGGGTTGGACCAGCCCCGCGCCGGCCAGGGCGCGCAGGGCCTCGCGGACCGTGGAGCGGCCCACGCCCAACTCCCTGGCGAGGGTGGTCTCGCCGGGCAGCTTGCCGCCGACCTCCCAGTGGCCGGCCACGATCTGGGCGCGGAGGCGTTCGGCGGCCTGTTCCACCAAGGGGCTGGGCCGGAGCGGACCCAGGGGCGATGACGACGTACTCACTTCACGTATCCCACTTGTCTGAGGACCTGAGGAGTCGCTAGCGTACCCCCATGATCTTCCGTGGTCTCCTTCTTCTCGGCTGCCGCGGCGGGGCCTGACGCGACCGGCACCCCGCCGCGGGCGCCGTGCTGCCGCCGGTCTCCCGCGACCGAGCCGAAGGAAACACCGAAGCCATGACCAGCGTCTGGAATCCGCAGCGCCCGAGTCCCATGCCGTACCACCGCTACCGCCCGTACGACGAGCGGGTGAACGTCCCCGCGTTCGACCGGAGTTGGCCCTCCGCCCGGATCGAGCGCGCCCCGCTCTGGGTCCCCGTCGACCTGCGCGACGGCAACCAGGCGCTGGCCGAACCGATGGACACCCCGCGCAAGCGCCGTCTGTACGACCTGCTCGTCGCGACCGGGTTCAAGGAGATCGAGGTGGGCTATCCGTCCGCCAGCCGCACCGACTTCGACTTCGTCCGGCATCTGGTGACCACCGACGCCGTACCGGACGATGTCACCCCCGTCGTCTTCACCCCGGCCAGGGCCGACCTCATCGACCGGACCTTCGCGTCGATCGAGGGGCTGCCGAGGGCCGTCGTCCATCTGTACATCGCCACGTCACCGGTGTGGCGCGAGGTCGTCCTCGGCCGTGACCGGGCGGAGATCCGGCGGACCGTGCGCGAAGCCGCCGAGCGGATGGCCCGGCATGCCCAACACCCCGGCGTCCGCTTCCAGTTCTCCCCGGAGACCTTCAATCTCACCGAGCCGGACTTCGTGCTGGAACTGTGCGACCTGCTGACCGGGCTGTGGGACGCGAGCCCGGACCGTCCGGTCACCCACAACCTCCCGGCGACGGTGGAGATCGCGACCCCGAACGTCTACGCCGACCAGATCGAGTACGTCCACCGCAACCTGTCCCGCCGTGACTCGGTCATCCTCTCCGTGCACCCCCACAACGACCGCGGCACCGGCGTCGCCTGCGCCGAACTGGCCGTCCTGGCGGGTGCGCAGCGCGTCGAGGGCTGTCTCTTCGGCAACGGCGAGCGCACCGGGAACGTCGACCTGGTGACCCTCGCCATGAACCTGTACGCCCAAGGCGTGGACCCCATGGTCGACTTCAGCGACATCGACCGCGTCAAGGAGACGGTCGAGCACTGCAACCGCCTGCCGGTGCACCCCCGCCACCCCTACGCCGGGGACCTCGTCCACACCGCGTTCTCCGGCACCCACCAGGACGCCATCAGCAAGGGCTTCGCGCATCGGGCCGCGCACCCGGACGAGCCCTGGAGCGTGCCGTACCTGCCGATCGACCCGGCCGACATCGGCCGCTCCTACGAGGCGGTGATCCGGGTGAACTCCCAGTCGGGCAAGGGCGGCATGGCGTACCTGCTGAAGACCCACCACGGCGTCGACCTGCCGCCGCGCATGCGTCCGGACTTCTCCCGGGTCGTGCAGGAGGCCACGGACGACAGCGGGCGGGAGATGACGCCGAAGGAGCTGTACGACCTGTTCCGCTCGACGTACGTCGTCGCGGACGGCGAGGTGGCGCTGGAGACCTGGTCCACCCAACCGGACGGTTCCGGCGGACACCGCTTCGTCTGCACCCTGCGCACGGGTGACCGGGTCGGCGACTACGAGGGGACGGGCGCGGGCCCGGTCTCCGCCTTCGTGGACGCCCTCGCCGGCGCCGGGTTCACGGTCCGCGTCCTGGACTTCACCGAGGACGCCGGGGCCGCCTACGCCGAGGTCGAGGTGAACGGCCGCACCGCGTGGGGCGCCGGGGAGAGCGCGACGGCGGCGGTGCTGTCCGCGGTGAACCGGGGGCTGCGATGACGGAGGTGCTGCGCGCGGAGGGCGTGG
>JABFXD010000450.1 GCA_013361925.1 Streptomyces sp.
GGCCTCGCCCCTGCTGAAGCAGCGCTTCGACCTGGAGACCGGGGAGTGCCTGGACGACGAGGCGGTACGGATCACGACGTACGAGGTGCGTGCCGCGTAGTCCCGACGGTCCAGGCGAGAGGTTTCTTGACCGATCGTTCTCATTGGATCTAGGCTGCGATACATGGCCAGGACCAAGGAGTTCGACCCCGATGCCGCGCTGCAGACAGCCCTGGAGCTGTTCTGGCAGCGCGGCTACGAGGCGACGTCGATGTCCGACCTCGTCAAGCACCTCGGCATCGGCCGCGCCAGTATCTACGCGACCTTCGGCAACAAGCACGAGCTGTATCTGAAGGCGCTGGAGCGCTATCAGGAACGGCTGCCGGACCTGCTCGGGGAGCTGTCCCAACCGGGCCTGGTGCTGCCGGCCGTCCGTGCGCTCGTACGACGTTACGCCGACGAGGCCACCGCCGAGAACCTGCGCCTGAACGGCTGTTTCATCACCAACACGGCGGCCGAACTGGCCCCGCACGACCCGGCCGCGGCCCGTCAGGTCGAACGGAACTGGGACCACCTGGAGACGGTGCTGCACTCGGGCCTGGCCCGCGCGCGGGCCCAGGGCGAACTGCCCGCCGACCGCGACCCGTTGGCGCTCGCCCGTATGCTGCTGGTACTGCTCCAGGGCCTCAAGGTCGTGGGCAAGGCCTCGCCCGACCCGGCCCGGGTGCGGGACGCGGCGGAACAGGCGCTGGCACTGCTGGACTGAGGCCCGCTGTTTTTTATTTGCCGCCATACTGAACCGATCGGTCAAGAATAAGGGGAGATCATGACCGCCAGGACGCGTTTCACCGACAAGACCGCTCTCGTCACCGGCGCGGGCTCCGGCATAGGCCGGGCCATCGCTCTGGCGCTCGCCACCGAGGGCGCTCAGGTCGTGGCCGCCGGTCGCCGCCAGGAACCCCTGGAGGAGACCGTGCGGCTGATCGAGGAGGCGGGCGGCAAGGCCCTGGCGGTCACGGCGGACATCACCGAGGCGGCCGGCGTACAGGCCCTCGTCGCCGCCGCCGTCGACCACTTCGGCTCACTCGACATAGCCGTCAACAACGCGGGCGTCTTCCGGGGCGGGCAGCCCCTCGCCGACCTGCCGGAGACCGACTGGCACGAGCAGCTCGGCACCAACCTCACCGGCGTCTTCCTGGCCCTCCAGGCGGAGGTCCACCAGATGCGCACCCAGCCCTCGGGCGGCGCGATCGTCAACATCGCCTCGATCTTCGGCGTCCACGCCCGCCACCCCGGTGCCGCCGCCTACGCCGCAACCAAGGCCGCCGTGTCGGTGCTGACGCGGGGCGCGGCCCTGGACCACATCCGCGACGGCGTCCGGATCAACGCGGTCAGCCCCGGCGCGGTCGAGACGCCGATGTCGCTGCGCCCGGGCGAGACGGAGGCGCAGCGCGCCGAACGGGCCGAGGGCACCCTGCCGTTGGGCCGTGTCTCGACCACGGACGAGATCGCCGCGGCGGTCCTGTATCTGGCGTCGGACGACGCGTCGTCGGTGGTGGGCACGGACCTCGTGGTGGACAGCGGGGCGGCGGCCTGAGAGGTCAGCCCTTCAACGCCTCGTACGCCACCCCGGTGAGTTGCCCGGAAGTGGCCCAGAGCAGCTCGCCCGCCCGGTCGTCGACCGTCCAGGGCGCCCGCCAGGACGGTCGGGGTGAGCCGCGCAGGCCCGCGAGGGAGGGGCCGGTGAAGGAGTCGGGCGGGACGCCGGGGGCGGTGGCGGCGTACAGCGTGGGAAGCGCGCCGCCCTCCGCGGACTGGGCGAAGAACCTGTTGCCGACCGCCATGAACCGCTCCACGAACCGCCGCCCGGCCATCCGTGGCCCGGTCTCCTGGAGGTTGGTGGCGGCGTATCCGGGATGAGCGGCGGCGGCCACCACGTCGGCCCCGTGCCCGGCGAGCCTGCGCGCCAGCTCGTGGGTGAAGAGCAGGTTGGCGGTCTTGGAACGGGCGTAGGCGACCCAACGCCGGTAGCGGCGTTCGCTGTTGAGGTCGGCGAGGTCGATGTTGGCCAGAGCGTGCGCCCCGCTGGAGATCGTCACCACCCGTGCGCCGGGGGTGTCGAGGAGCGCGGGCAGCAGCAGCCCGGTGAGCGCGAAGTGCCCGAGGTGGTTGACGCCGAACTGCGTCTCGAACCCGTCCGCCGTGGTGCCGTACGGCAGCGCCATCACGCCCGCGTTGTTGACGAGCAGGTCGAGGCGGTCGTACGGGAAGGCGCGTGCGAAGTCCCGCACGGAGGCGAGGTCGCCGAGGTCGAGCCGGGCGAACTCCACGTCGGCGCCCGGCACTTCGGTGACCAGCCGGTCCCCGGCCTCGGTGCCGCGCGCCTCGCTGCGGCAGGCGAGCACCACCCGGGCGCCCCGGCGGGCCAACTCCCGCGCGGTGACGTAGCCCAGGCCGCTGTTGGCGCCGGTGACCACGGCCGTGCGCCCGCTCTGGTCGGGGATGTCCTTCTCGCTCCAGCCGGACATGGCCGGCCTCCCTCCACCGGTGACGACAGCCCAGCCTACGAGCGGGGGCACTCCTGGTCATGCGAGCCGTACGCCCGATTCACGCCTTGTCCATGACACGTCAATCCCATGACCCTAGGGTCCGACAGCGCGCGACCCCGACGCCGACCGGTGGCGGGGCTGTCACGACACCCCTATGGAGTGAGCGTGGAACGTCGTACCTTCCTCCGTGCGACCGTCGTCGGCGGGGCCTCCGCCGCTTTCGGCGGCTCCCTGTGGCACGGTGCCGCATACGCCGCCCCCGCCCAGCCGGGCACGGGCCCGTACGGGGCGCCGGGCTCGCCGGACGCCAACGGCATCCGGCTGCCGAGCGGCTTCACGAGCCGGGTCGTCGCCCGTTCGGGGCAGACGGTGAGCGGGACGTCGTACAGCTGGCACAGCGCCCCGGACGGCGGCGCCTGCTACGCCGACGGCAGCGGCTGGATCTACGTCTCCAACTCGGAGATCAACCCGAGCGGTGGCGCGAGCGCGGTGAGGTTCTCGTCGTCCGGGGCGATCACGGGCGCGTACCGCATCCTGTCGGGCACCCGGCAGAACTGCGCGGGCGGAAAGACTCCCTGGAACACCTGGCTGTCCTGCGAGGAGGTGGACCGCGGCTTCGTCTACGAGACGGACCCGTGGGGTGTGAACGCGGCGGTGCAGCGGCCGGCGCTGGGCCGTTTCAAGCACGAGGCGGCGGCCGCGGACCCGGTGCGCAAGGTGATCTATCTGACCGAGGACGAGACGAACGGCCGCTTCTACCGCTTCGTGCCGACCACTTGGGGCGACCTGTCGTCCGGCACGCTCCAGGTGCTGGTGGCGGGCACGGCCACGTCCGGTTCCTACACCTGGACGACGATCCCCGACCCCGACGGCTCCCCCACGACCACCCGCACCCAGGTCTCGGGCTCCAAGTCCTTCAACGGCGGCGAGGGTTGCCACTACGCCGACGACAAGGTGTGGTTCACGACCAAGGGCGACAACCGGGTCTGGCAGCTCAACCTGACCGTCGGCACCTACGAGTTGGCCTACGACGACTCCCTGGTCACCTCCGGCACGGCCCCGCTCACCGGCGTCGACAACGTCACCGGCTCCTCCTCCGGCGACCTCTACATCGCCGAGGACGGCGGCAACATGGAGATCTGCCTGATCACCCCGGACGACGTGGTCGCCCCGTTCCTGCGCATCGACGGCCAGTCGTCCTCGGAAATCACCGGCCCGGCCTTCTCCCCCGACGGCACCCGGCTGTACTTCTCCAGCCAACGGGGGACGACGGGCAGCTCCTCGGGCGGCATCACCTACGAAGTAACGGGCCCGTTCCGGCAGTAGCCGCATACCGGTCACAGATTGAACACTTAACCTTCACAAGCGAAGGTGCACCCATACGGTCATCCCCTCACGTCGCACCCTGGGGGGACACCATGACCAACCCGTACACCGCACCGTCCGCTTCCGGATCCGCACCCAAGTGGGCCCGGAAGCGGTACGTACTGCCCGCCCTCGCGCTCGCTCTCCTCATCGGCGCCGGCATAGGCGCAGGCGGCGAGGACACGAAGAACGACGCGAAGCCCGCGGCGGCCCAGCCGCGGGCGACGGTCACCATGACGGCCACGGCCACGGCGACCGAGACCGTCGAGCCAGAACCTGCGGCGACCGTGACCGCCACGAAGACCGTCAAGGTCACCAGAACGGTCACGGCGCAGGCCGAGGCGGACACCGATTCCGGCTCCGGATCCGACTCCGACAGCGTCTACTACGCCAACTGCAGCGAAGCCCGCGCCGCCGGCGCGGCTCCCATCCATCGTGGCGAGCCCGGTTACGCCTCTCACCTGGACCGGGACAACGACGGCGTCGGCTGTGACAGTTGACCGAGCGTCAGGTTTGCGGAGAGCTACCGTCCGGTCACGTCACGTTCTTGTCACGGGTCCTTCATACCGCCTCCACAAGTGGGGTCCCTCAATAGGTTCGTCACCTCATATCTGACCGGTCGTCACTTCTTGATTACGCGTCCGGAGATCCGCACCACCCCGGAGGGACCCGCAGTGAAGCTGCTCCGTAAGCCCGGCGCCATCGTCGTCGCCGGGCTGGCCCTGGCCGTACTCCCGGCGGCCGCCTCGGCCCACGACGGCGACCACCCGTTCGACAACTGCACCGAGGCCTACGCCGCCGGATACGCGAACATCGAAAAGGGCGACGAGCATTACGGCACCCATCTGGACCGCGACGGCGACGGCGTCGGCTGCGACCGGCCGCCCGCGGGCTTCATGCCGGCCGATGACAAGGCGGCCGGGACGGACACGGAGGAGAAGGCGGGAGGGAAGCAGGACGCCTCCGACGACCTGGCCGAGACCGGGGGCGACGACACCACCCCGTATCTCGCCGCCGGGAGCGTGGTCGCCCTGCTCGCCGGCAGCGGAGTCCTCCTGCTGACCCGCAGGCGTCGGGCCCCGGCGGGACGCTCGTAGGAGAGGCCGAAGGGGCGGGACCCCCGCACAGGGTCCCGCCCCTTCTTGGTGATCCGGAGTCGCCGCCCATCGGTGTTGAGGGTCGGGGACGGACGACGACTCCGGCGTCTTGGTGGATCAGCCGTGGATCAGCAGTGGATCAGCCGCAGGTCAGCGGTGGTCGCTGCCCGCCGACTCCGAGGCCGCTCGGCCCGCTTCCAGGCGGGCGACCGGGATGCGGAACGGGGAGCAGGAGACGTAGTCCAGGCCTACCTCGTGGAAGAAGTGGACCGACTCCGGGTCGCCGCCGTGCTCGCCGCAGACGCCGAGCTTGAGGTCGGGGCGGGTCCTGCGGCCCGCCTCGGCGGCCAGCTTCACCAGGGAGCCGACGCCGTCCTTGTCGATCGTCTCGAACGGCGACACCCCGAAGATGCCCTTCTCCAGGTAGGCCGTGAAGAACGAGGCCTCCACGTCGTCCCGGCTGAAGCCCCACACCGTCTGCGTGAGGTCGTTCGTGCCGAAGGAGAAGAACTCCGCCGCCTCGGCGATCTGACCGGCGGTCAGCGCGGCCCGCGGAAGCTCGATCATCGTGCCGATCGCCAGCTTGAGCTTGGTGCCCGTCGCCGCCTCGACCTCCGCGATGACCTGGTCGGCCTCCTCGCGGACGATCTCCAGCTCCTGGACCGTGCCGACGAGCGGGATCATGATCTCGGCGCGCGGGTCGGCCTTGCCGTTCTTGCGCTCGGCGGCGGCCTCGGCGATGGCACGGACCTGCATGGTGAACAGACCGGGGATGACCAGACCGAGGCGCACACCGCGCAGGCCCAGCATCGGGTTCTGCTCGTGCAGCCGGTGGACGGCCTGGAGCAGCCGCAGCTCGTTCTCGTGCGGCTCCTGACGGGACTCCGCCAGCGCCACCCGGACCGACAGCTCGGTGATGTCCGGCAGGAACTCGTGCAGCGGCGGGTCGAGGAGACGGATCGTCACCGGGAGGCCGTCCATCGCCGAGAACAGCTCGACGAAGTCCTGCTTCTGGAGCGGGAGCAGCTCCTTCAGGGACTCCTCGCGCTCCGCCTCGGTGTCGGCCAGGATCAGCCGCTCGACCAGCTCACGCCGGTCGCCGAGGAACATGTGCTCGGTGCGGCACAGGCCGATGCCCTGGGCGCCGAAGCGACGGGCGCGCAGCGCGTCCTCGGCGTTGTCCGCGTTGGCCCGTACCCGCAGCCGGCGCTTGCGGTCGGCGAACGCCATGATCCGGTGCACGGCCTCGACCAGCTCGTCGGCGTCCTGGGCACCGGCGTGCATCCGGCCCTCGAAGTACTCCACGACCGGGGACGGGACGACCGGGACCTCACCGAGGTACACCTTGCCGCTGGACCCGTCGATGGAGATGAGGTCGCCCTCCTCCACCACATGACCGCCCGGGACGGTCATCCGGCGCCGCTTGGTGTCGACCTCCAGCTCCTCGGCGCCGCAGACACAGGTCTTGCCCATGCCGCGCGCGACGACGGCCGCGTGGGAGGTCTTGCCGCCGCGCGAGGTCAGG
>JABFXD010000297.1 GCA_013361925.1 Streptomyces sp.
CCTCGTGCCTGCCTCTTCATGACCCCCGCCCGCGTGCCGATGTCGGTTTCCCTCCTGCTCGAACACGTTCACGGGGATCCATGCCCCGTCGTACACGCCGCAGTCATGTCGAATCGTCAACGACCAGGTGTTCGGCCACGGTTCACGGCTACGACACCCATCGCTCGGCCGCCGCTGCACCGCCTTTCGATCGGGCTTCGAGGCGCCGTGCGGCATGTCCGGATCGGGGTGTCGACGGGGCCGGGGCGGGTACCGGGACGGGCCGGGCACTGAGGCCGGCACGGGGCGGGCGTGCCGGTGGTTCCCCCGGTTGGCATGTGCCGCGCGGGCCGCGGGCCGGGGCGAGGGCACGCGGGAGCGGCGCGTGGCGGGGAAAGGGCTGATCGACGGGGCCGTTCCGGTTGGCGCCGGCACACAGTCCGGGCACCCGCCGCGGAACGGGTGGGACGCCAGGACCAGCCCGGGTTCCCGGTACGGACAGGGTTGTACGACACCATGGGCGTCCGGCTCGACGACGTACCGCGTCGGACCGGCACCCGACGGTGAGCGCGGCCCGAGCCGTGCGTCCGGCCCGCGTCCGGGTCGGCCGACCCGGCGGCCCGACGGGGCTCGGGGCCTACGCGCCCGGGAGACACCCTGACCGACGGGCCTCGGACGAACTGCCCATGCCCGTCTGCCCGGGCCGCCGTACCCGGCCGGGGGCGGAGACCTGCGGACATGACACGTCAGGCCGCTTCGGCTGCTGTTTTACCCGGCGTTGAAACTGGCCTGAATTCGCCCGCCCCGAACCGGACCTGCCGCGGAGGCCGCCCTCCCGACCCCCGTGGCGAGAGGGCGGCTCCGCTTCTTCCGGTGGCTCAGTAGAGCTTGTCGACGGCCTTGGTCGTCGTCTTGCGGAACGCCTTCACCGGTGCGTCGGCGAAGTCGCCCAGCTGCCCCCACTCCACGACGGTGACGGTCCCGCCGTCCCGGCCGACGGAGAGCAGCTTGATGTCGGAGGAGCCCCAGGAGCCCTCGATGTGCAGACCGTGCACCCGGGCGCCCTCCTCGACCGGCAGCGTGCCGTAGTCCCGGTGCGTGGCCTCGACCTCCGGGTCGGCCTGCTCCAACTGGGTGGCGCAGGTCCTGATGTCCTTGTTCAGGCGGGTGGCGAGGGCCTTGGCCTTGCCGGTGTCGCCGACGACGATCGTCAATTGCAGGGCGCTGGTGTCGAGGTCGGTGTGGAAGGCGCGGTACCGCGAGTCGTAGCCGGGCAGCGTCTCCCGGAGGCAGGACAGCAGGTTGTCCGGGGCACCGTCGGTGACCTTGCCGGCCGTCCAGGAGGACGAGGGGTGCGGCGGCAGCTCGGACGCCGCAAGGAACTTCGGAGCGGGCTTCGGAGCGGCGTCCGCGGGTGAGGCGAGCGTCGCGCCGAGGGCGAGTCCGGTGGCGGCGACGGCGAGGAGCGCGCCGGCTCGGGTGCGCATGGGCATGGTGGGTCCCCCGTGTACGAGTGAGTGCGAGAAGCATGTGCACAAGCGTGCGAGTAAGTAGCGTGTCGCTCCGGGGTGGTTGGTCGGTCCGGCCCGCTCGGTGCGACACCAAGAGCATCAGCGGTCACAGGCGTCCGGCGCAACAGCCGGCGGCCGTTGTGCGCCGGTGGAACCATCCCAGGCCATGTGACGTGCAGGTATGTGAGTGCCTGGGACAAGCGACGGGGGCGGGACAACGGTGTCGGACCAGGGGGACGCGGCCGCGGTGGCGGAGTTCGCGGCGCTGCTCACGCGGCTGAAGGAACGGACGGACCGCAGCTACGGCCAGTTGGCGCGTCGACTGGCCATGAACACCTCGACGCTGCACCGCTACTGCGCCGGGGAGACGGTCCCGCTGGACTTCGCCCCCGTGGAGCGGTTCGCGGCGCTGTGCGGGGCGACACCGGAGGAACGGCACGAACTCCACCGGCGCTGGCTGCTCGCGGTGGCGGCACGACAGCGATCCCGCCCGCAGGAGCCGACGTCGACACCGACGGCACCCCCGGTCGACGCGGCCGTCGAGGCGAACGGAGTGCACGAGGCAAACGAGGTGAATGCGGCGAACGAGGCCGATCCGGTCACCGTCGTCCGTGCCCCTGAGCCGCCCCGCCCCTGGTACCGCCGACGACGAGCCCTCGTGGCGTCGGGCGCGGCCGTCGCCCTGATCGCCACGCTCGGCAGTCTGTCCGCCCTCTCGGACGACCGGTCCTCCGCCGCCGACTCCGTACGCCCCACCGACCCGGCCCGCTCCACCTCGGCCGCCCCCACGTCACCCGACCCCACCGCGTCCGGGAAGAAGCCGAGCCCGTCCGCCTCCCCGAGCCGCGGGACCCCGTCGCCGTCCGGCTCCGGCACGGGTCGGCCGCACTCCGGCGCGTCCGCCAAGGGCGGCGGCAGCCCCACCGGCGGCGCGGCCCCGGGGGCCGCCGTACCCCTGTCCTGGACGGTCAACTCCCATGTCTGGAACGCGGGCTGCGGCCACCGCTACGTCATCGACAAGCCGTCGGCGCAGGTGCCACCGCCGCCGGTCGCGCAGGACGCCGCGGCCTGGGCGGCGGCACAGGGCGCGCTGCACGGCGGCGAGACGATGGTGCAGGTGTCCGTGCAGGGGCGCAGTTCCACGGCCGTGGTCCTGGAGGCGCTGCGCGTGCGGGTGGTCGGACGTTCGGCCCCGGCCGGGGGCAACTCGTACGCCATGGACAACGGCTGCGGCGGCGCGCTCACCCCGCGCATGTTCTCCGTCGACCTCGACGCGGACCGGCCGATCGCCCGCTCGGAGGCCGGCAACGACGGCGAGAACGAGATCCCGGCGATCCGGATGCCCTACCGCGTCTCCGCCGAGGACCCCGAGATCCTGCTGGTCACCGCGCGGACCGTCGGCTGCGACTGCAGCTGGTACCTCGAACTCGACTGGTCCTCCCAGGGCCGCACCGGCACCGCCCGCGTCGACGACCACGGCACCCCGTTCCGCACGACGGGCGACAAGAAGCTGCCGCAGTACTCGTACGACTACTCGAACCGGAAGTGGGTCTCGGAGGACTAGGGCCGAGGGACGTTGCGCAGATTCGAGCGGGCCATCTGGAGCATGCGGCCCACGCCGCCGTCGAGGACGATCTTCGAGGCGGAGAGGGCGAAGCCGGTGACCATCTCGGTGCTGATCTTCGGCGGGATGGAGAGGGCGTTGGGGTCGGTGACGACGTCGACGAGGGCCGGGCCCTTGTGCTTGAAGGCGTCCTTCAACGCCCCCGCGAGTTCCTTGGGCTTCTCGACGCGGACACCGTAGGCACCGCAGGCGCGGGCGACGGCGGCGAAGTCGGGGTTCTTGTTCGTGGTGCCGTACGACGGGAGTCCGGCGACCAGCATCTCCAACTCGACCATGGACAGGGAGGAGTTGTTGAAGAGGACGACCTTCACGGGGAGGTCGTACTGCACCAGGGTCAGGAAGTCGCCCATCAGCATGGAGAATCCGCCGTCGCCCGACATCGACACGACCTGCCGCTTGCGGTCGGTGAACTGGGCGCCGATCGCCATCGGCAGCGCGTTGGCCATGGAGCCGTGCGAGAAGGAGCCGATGACGCGGCGGCGGCCGTTCGGTGAGATGTAACGGGCCGCCCAGACGTTGCACATGCCGGTGTCGACCGTGAACACGGCGTCGTCGGCGGCGAGTTCGTCGAGGACGGAGGCCACGTACTCGGGGTGGATCGGGACGTGCTTCTCGACCTTGCGGGTGTAGGCCTTCACCACGCCTTCCAGCGCGTCGGCGTGCTTCTTGAGCATCTTGTCGAGGAAGCGCCGGTTCTGCTTCTCCTTCACCCGCGGGATCAGACACCGCAGGGTCTCCTTCACATCGCCCCACACCGCGAGGTCCAGCTTGGAGCGGCGGCCCAGGTTCTCGGGGCGGACGTCGACCTGGGCGATCTTGACGTCGTCGGGCAGGAACGCGTTGTACGGGAAGTCGGTGCCGAGCAGGATCAGCAGATCGCACTCGTGGGTGGCCTCGTAGGCGGCGCCGTAGCCGAGCAGACCGCTCATGCCGACGTCGTAAGGATTGTCGTACTGGATCCACTCCTTGCCCCGCAGGGCGTGTCCCACCGGCGACTTGATCTTCCCGGCGAACTCCATGACCTCGGCGTGCGCGCCGGCCGTGCCGCTGCCGCAGAAGAGGGTGATCCGGGCGGCCTTGTCGATCATCTCGACGAGCCGGTCGATCTCGGTGTCGCCGGGGCGGACCGTGGGCCGGGTGGTGACGAGCGCGGTCTCCAGCGGCTTGTCCGGGGCCGGGTCGTCGGCGATGTCACCGGGGAGGGAGACGACGCTGACGCCCGAGCGGCCGACCGCGTGCTGGATCGCCGTCTGCAACAGCCTCGGCATCTGCTTCGGGCTGGAGATCAGCTCGCTGTAGTGGCTGCACTCACGGAACAGCTGGTCGGGGTGGGTCTCCTGGAAGTAGCCCAGGCCGATCTCGCTGGACGGGATGTGGGACGCGAGGGCGAGGACCGGCGCCATGGAGCGGTGGGCGTCGTAGAGACCGTTGATGAGGTGCAGGTTCCCCGGGCCGCAGGAACCGGCACAGGCGGTGAGCCTGCCGGTGATCTGTGCCTCGGCGCCCGCGGCGAAGGCGGCGGTCTCCTCGTGCCGTACGTGCACCCAGTCGATGCCGGCGTTGCGGCGCACGGCGTCGACGACCGGGTTCAGGCTGTCGCCGACGACGCCGTAGAGGCGCTTGACCCCGGCGCGGACGAGGATGTCTACGAACTGTTCGGCGACGTTCTGCTTGGCCATGAGTCCATGTATCCACACCCCCCGCGGTTACGCCTCCCACACGGCGGCGGCCGTACGGTCGTCGGCGTAGCCCTTCACCCGGACCTGGGTGTCGGCGAGGAACGCGGCGAGGCCCGGCGCGGCGGGGCCCGCCCAGCGTCCCGTGAGGTACTCGCACAGCTCCGGCTCACCCCGCAGGGGCTCCGCGAGGCCGCCGCTGCACATCAGGAGCGTGTCACCCGGGCGGGCTACCGAGGCGCGGAAGCGGAACGGCTCACGGGGTGGCTCGGGGGCGGGTTCGTAGGGGCTCGGCGGGGTGGGGATGCCGAGGTCCATGGTGAGGCGGTCGCCCTCGGGGGTCTCGGCGGGCAGCGAGCCGAAGCCGACGACCGGTTCGCCGGTCACGTCCATGACGCGCGGCTCGATGTCCTGCCACTCGCCGTCCCTCAGCCGGAACAGGCCGCCCGCGCCGACGCCGAAGAAGACGCGGGTACGGCAGTCGGTGTCGGCGGGCAGGAGCAGACAGCGCAGGGTCGCGGAGTACTCCTCCGGGTCGATGCCCTGCTCGGCGGCGCTGGCGCGGAGTTTGCCGAGACTGCGGTCGGTGAGGCGGTGCAGCCCTGATTTGAGGTCGCCGCGGCGGGCGGCCCTGAGGTCCTCGGCGAGGCGGGCGTGACTGCGGCCGACGGCACGGCCGATCCAGTGGCAGGCCTCGGCGGCGGCTCGATGGGCGCCGGGGGTGGCGCGGGCGCCGGTCGCCATCGCGACGAGGACCAGGGCGTGGTCGCCGGTGCCGAAGCGGGCGGTGAGGAGGGAGTCACGGCGGGGTTCGCCGCGGAAGCGGGCGGAGTCGCCGCGGACGGAGGCGGCGCGGAGGGTGCAGGAGCCGTAGTGGGCGCCGTCGAGGACGGTGTCGGCCACGAGGTCGTCGAGGTCGTCGGGGTCCGCGGGTGGGAGGGCGGTGGGTTCGGCTTCGTAGGTGGGCGGGCCTGAGCCCAGGTAGGTGACGGGGGGTGGGGGCGGGAGGGTGGGGAGGTCGAGGCGGGTGGCTGTGCGGACGGGTTGCGGCGTTTCCGGGTCGCCCGGGGTCGGTGCTGGGGGGTGGGTTTCGCTTGCCCGCGTTGGCGGGGTGCCTCCCCCAGAGGGGGGACCCCCAGCGCCCACCCGTGCCGCCCCAGCGGCACGACTGCCCGCAGCCTGCGCGGGGATCTCGGCCCCGTCCGCGTCGCCGTTCACCGTGCCCGCCGCCGACTCGAATCTGTCGTCCAGCGAGTCCGGGGCCGATGTGGGGCCCGCGTCCGGCGCCTTGTCGTCGTACAGCTGTCCCCACCAGTCGTCCTCGTGGCCGGTGGGCCTTCCCCCCTGATGGCTCATGCCCCTAATTGTCCACCGCTGGGGCCGGATGAAAACGGGGCAACCGGAAAATCAGCAGGTCGTGCGAAACGTCGTGCGAAAACAAGGCCGCCGGGCGGTTCCACCCCCCACGGGAGAACCGCCCGGCGGCATCCGGTGACCCGGGCCCCGATCCCCTGACGCGCTAGCGCACGTCGTAGGCCCGGGTCACGGTCTGGGTGACCGAGTTGCCGTTGGCGTCGGTCAGGTCGGCCCTGAGTGTGACCTGCTTTCCTGTCGCCCAGCTGTGGTCGACGACCGCGGACCACACGCCGTCCCGGCGCTCGGTCCGCGCCTGCGTCCAGGTCTCACCGCCGTCGTAGGAGTAGGCGAGCCGTACCGACGTCAAC
>JABFXD010000673.1 GCA_013361925.1 Streptomyces sp.
TCGGCGGCGCCGTGTACCGGGTGCGGCGCCGGTCGCCCCGCGCGCAGTCCTGACGCGGTCCGGCCCGCCGCCGTGTGACCGGCGCAACGCGAGCGGCCCCCTATCGGCACCCGCCACCCTGGGTACGCAGAGCGTGGGGCGCACGCCCCCGCCGTGGCCGGCCGAAGGACCGGACACCCGACGGCCCCGCGACACAGCAGCTCACCCGGAGGTACGGATGCGGCGCACGGACCCCGAAGGCCACGGGCCGGTCCGCTACGGGCCGCCGCTGCCGGACGACGGGCTGCCGGTACTGCCCGAGTTGTCGGACGTCCTCGCCACGGCGGCGGCCAGGGGCGGCAGCGAACCCGTCGGCGGCAGCGCAGCCCTCGCGGACGCGGCGCGCGGCTACTGGGCCCGGCGTGGACTGTCCGCCGGGCCCGAGCGTGTCGTGGCCGCCCCCGGCGCCCCCTCCCTGCTGCTCGCGCTCACCGCGGCCGTCGGCGGCGACGTCCTCGTGCCGCGGCCCTGCGCGGCCTGGTGGGCGCCGTACGCGCGCCTGTTGGGACGACCCGTGTTCCACGTGGCGACACCGGCGGAGGGCGGCGGGGTCCCGGACCCGTACGCCCTGCTGGAGACCGTGCGCCGGGTGCGGGACGAGGGCGGTGACCCGCGGCTTGTCGTGCTGTCCGTGGCCGACGACCCGACCGCCACCGTGGCGCCGCCCGAGATGCTGCACGAGGCCGTGGAGGCCGCCGCGGGCGAGGGCCTGCACCTGGTCAGCGACGAGACCTGGCGCGACACCGTGCACGCCCCGCACGACACCATGTGGCTGAGTCCGGCCGAGATGCTGCCCGAACGCGTCACCGTCGTCACCGACCTGGCCGGTGCCCTGCTCCCACCGGGCTGGCCCGCCGCGATCGCCCGCTTCCCCGAAGGGGACGTCGGCGACGGCCTCCGCGCGCGTGTCCTCGACGTGCTGACCGCGCTGGGCGCCCGCGTCGCCGCCCCCGTCGCCGCCGCGGCCTGCTACGCGCTCGCCGAACCCGAGCCGGTGACCGACCGTCTCGCCGCCGCCGTACGCCTGCACGCGCGCGTCGCCGCCGCCGCGCACACCGCCGTCGTCTCGGCCGGCGCCCTGGCCCGGCCCCCACAGGCCGGCCGCCACCTCTACGCCGACCTCGGCCCGCTGCGCACCGCCCTCGGCGCGCACGGTGTCGGCGACGCACAGGACCTGGAGGAGTTCCTCGCCGCCCGGCTCGGCATGCCGGCCCCCGGCGGCCACCGCTTCGGCGACGACCTGGGCGCCCTCAGGGTCCGGCTGTCGACCGGCGCGCTGCTCGCCGGGACGGACGAGGAACTCGAGGAATGCCTCAGTTCGACCACACCGTTGGAACTGCCACACGTGCACCGTGCGTTGATCACTTTGCAGTCGGTTTTCGACGATCTCCGCGACGACGCTCAGCGATGGGAGCCTCCTCGATGACGCAGCAGTCCACGAGTACGGCCGGTTCGAGCACAGCCGGTCCGCGCAGGCCCGGTTCGAGCACGAGCACCCGGGAGACCGACGATCCGGCCACCGCGTCACCCCTCGCGGCACCGTTCGCCCCGCCCTTCCCGCCACTCGCCGAACCCCGCCCCCTGGGTGAGCGCCGGGTCTGGCCGCGCACCTTCCACGACCGGCTCACCGCCCCCCTGCCCGGCCTCAAGGCCATGGCCCGCTTCGCCCGCGAGGGCTCCGTGCGGCCCGGCCGCGAGGGTCTCGCCGACATCCCCCGGCTGCCCTTCGAGCCAGGGCCGCTGCCCCGCGTCGACGCCCGCACCATCGCCGTCTCCTGGGCGGGTCACGCCAGTTGGGTGGTGCGGATCGGCGGCCTGACCGTCCTCACCGACCCCGTCTGGTCGCGTCGCATCCTCGGCACCCCGGCCCGGATCACCCCGGTCGGCATCGCCTGGAGCGCGCTGCCGCGCGTTGACGCCGTCGTCATCAGCCACAACCACTACGACCATCTGGACGCCCCCACCCTGCGCCGACTCCCGCGCGACACCCCGGTGTTCGTCCCCGCGGGCCTCGCCGCCTGGTTCAGGCGCCGCCGGTTCACCCAGGTCACCGAGCTCGACTGGTGGGAGGCGGCCGAACTGAACGGCGTCCGCTTCGACTTCGTCCCCGCCCATCACTGGTCCAAGCGCACCCTCACCGACACCTGCCGCAGCCTGTGGGGCGGCTGGATCCTCACGGCCGCGGACGGCGGGCGCGTCCACTTCGCCGGAGACACCGGTTACGGCCACTGGTTCTCCCGCATCGGCCGGCGCTACCCCGGCATCGACCTGACCCTCCTGCCCATCGGCGCCTACGACCCCCGCTGGTGGCTCAGCGACGTCCACTGCGATCCGGAGGAGGCGGTCCGGGCGGCCCAGGATCTGGGGGCGCGACGGATGGCCCCCATGCACTGGGGCACGTTCGTCCTGTCCGCGGAGCCGGTACTGGAGCCGCTCACCCGGGTGCGGGCCGCCTGGGAGAAGGCGGGACTCGAACGAGCGGACCTGTGGGACCTGCCGGTGGGCGGGTCCAGGGTCCTGGGCCGCACCCCGACGAGCCGCAATTCGGTGGCCGCTCCGCCCTCGTGATCGCTAGCGTCGCCCACCATGAACCGACGGCGACGCAAGAAGCTCACCCGACAGCTCTTCGCGGCGACTCTGGCGGGCGACGCCGTCCGCGTGCGGGCGCTGCTGAAGCGGGGAGCGGACCCGGAGCGACCGTACGACGACGGCGCCACACCGCTCTACCTGGCGTCGGTGCAGGGGGAGGCCGAGGTCGCGCGCGTGCTCCTGCGGGCCGGGGCCCGCCCCGACACGGAGAGCGAGGGCGACGGCTCGCAGGGCACGCCGCTGTGCGCCGCCGCCTGCTGGGGCCACACCGAGGCCGTACGGGAACTGCTGGCGCACGGCGCCGACCCGAACCTCCGTGAGGACCACGGAACCGGCTGGTCCCCCTTGCGGTGGGCGGACAACGGCCCGCACCCCGCCACCGCCGAACTGCTCATCACGGCCGGAGCGCACCGGAGTTAGGCCTTGGCGGTCCTGCGCACCCGGCGCCACAGGCTCGGCGCCGCGCTGACCGCCACCGTCAGCACGATCGCCGCCACCACGCCCTCCCAGGGCTCGCTGAACAGGGAGCCACCGAGGATCCCGATCAGCTGGTACGTCACCGCCCACGCCAGGCAGGCCGGCAGGTTCCCGCGCGCGAACCGCCGCAGCGGCCACTTCGCCATCAGACAGGCCAGCATCACCGGGATCCGGCCCGCCGGCACCATCCGGGACAGCACCAGCACCGCCACCCCGTGCTCGGCCAGCTTCTCCTGCGCCTGCGTCAGCCGGTCCTCGGGCGCCCGGGACCGGATCGCCTCCAGCCAGCGCGACCCGTTCTTCGACCGCATCCCGCGCCGCCCCAGCCAGTACAGCGCGATGTCCCCGAGGAACGCGGCCAGCGAGGCGGTCACGAACACCAACGCCATCGAGAACGGCGCCGTCTGATGGAACGCCACCACGGCGGCCGAACTGACCAGCGCCCCCGTGGGCACCACCGGCACCAGCGCCCCGATGAGCACCAGCAGGAACAGCGACGGATATCCGAGCGCCTGCTGCGTCGACTCGGGCGGCACGGTTCTGACGGCCGCCGCCAGCCACGCCTCCGTCACCGGGCCACCCCCGGGCGCACGCTCTCCCCGTGCGCGAGCCGATGCACCGACACGCCCGGCGCACGCTCCGCCGCGAGTCGCACGAACTCCGCACCGGGAGCATGGAATTCATGGGGGCGCACGGCGTCCATCCCGATCGGCCAGTACGTGCCGTAGTGCACCGGCACCGCGCTGACCGGGTCCAGCCGGGCCAGCGCCTCGGCGGCACGCCCCGCGTCCAGATGTCCCTCACCGAGGTAGGGCCCCCAGCCGCCGACCGGCAGCAGCGCCACGTCGACCGGCCCGACCTCCTTCGCCATGTCGTCGAACAGGCCGGTGTCCCCGGCGAAGTAGGTACGGGCCTCGCCCTCGACGACATAGCCGAGCGCGGGGGAGCGGTGGGGTCCCACGGGCAGCCGCCGTCCGTCGTGCCGGGCCGGCACCGTCCGTACGACCAGGTCCCCGATCACCGTCTCGTCGCCCGGCGCCACCTCGCTGACCTGGAGATGGGCGAGCCGGCGGAGCCCGGGCACCGCACGGGGCGCGCCCCGGGGCACGAGCAGGCGCGTGCCCGGGGCCAGTCGCTCCAACGACGGAATGTGCAGATGATCGGCGTGCAGATGGGAGACGAGCGCCACGTCCGCACGCCAGGCGCCGGGCGGTGGCACCGCGCCCCGACGGCGACGCAGATGGGCGAGGCGGCGGGCGAACAGCGGGTCGGTGAGCACACGGACGTCCGAGTCCTCGACCGTGCAGGTCGCGTGACCCCACCAGGTGATCTCCACCGGCACCTCTTTGCCTCCTTCGCGCGACTCCCCGAAGCCTACGGGCAGGAGTAGGGTCGGCGGCGAAACCCGGAGGTGAGGGGGACGCCATGGGACCGGTTCGCGTCACGGCGATCGCGAGTCTGACGCCGCTGGAGGAGCTGGAGGCCGATCCCTTCCTGGTGGACGCCCGCAGTCAGCACGCGATGTGCGCCCGCTGGGCCGCCGAGCAGGGCTACATCGTCAGCCGGGAACTCCTCGTGCGCGGCCTGCGTCCCGACCACTGTGTGCTGTGGGACGGCGTCCGTCCCGGCCTCGACCTCTTCGTCGCGCCCAGCCGCCGGGTCCTGGAGAGCGCCCTGTCCTCCGTGGAGGACTTCCTCACCGAGTGCGCCCGGCGCGGGGTGCGGGTGGAGACGGTGGGATCGGCGGAACCGTCGTACGACGCCCAGATGAAGGCCAGCATCCACCGCCGCCTGTCGATGCCGACGGCCGGGTACGACGGCCGGTAGCGGCCACCAGGCTTCGCCGGGGGAACTTCCGTCCGTTGTGACAGGGTGGGGCCAGGCCCGCGCCGACGACGGGCCGGGGACGTGAGGTGTGCGGGGCGTGCGAGGCGGGCGTTGGCGGCGGATCGCCAGTCAGGCGGGGCGGAGCGTCGCGGTGTGGGCGGTCTCCACGATCACCATGCTCGTCCTCGCGGGCATCCTGCCGGACTTCCAGCTCAGGTCCGCGGACGGCGACAGCGCCACCGACATCGCCGTCACCGCGGCCCTCGGCGCCGGTGCCTTCGGTGTCCTGTCGGCCCTGGTCTGGCCGCTCCTCGTACGGCTCCTGCTGCTGGTGCCCGCCCTGGTGCTCGGGCTGCTGGTCTTCGTGCTCAACGGCTTCCTGCTCCTGCTGGCGCTGCGGCTGAACCCGACCGAGCGGGGCGCCGCCGCGTGGGAGACCGCGGTCGTGGTCGCCGCCGTGATGTCGGCCGTCGCCTCCGCGACCGGCGCCGCCCTCGCCGTGCGGGACGACGACGCCTACCGGCGCCGGCTCTACCGGCTCGCCGACCGCCGCCGCAGAGGCGGACCGGTCGCCCCGTCCGCGCCGGGCATGGTCTTCCTCCAGCTGGACGGCGTCGGCCACGACGTCCTGCGGGTCGCGGTCGCCACCGGCGTCATGCCCACCCTCGCCCGCTGGCTGGACAGCGGCACCCACCGGCTCACCCCGTGGCGCACCGACTGGTCCAGCCAGACCGGCGCAAGCCAGCTCGGCATCCTGCACGGCAGCAACGAGGACGTGCCGGCGTTCCGCTGGTACGAGAAGGACAGCCGGGAGGTGATGGTCTGCAACCGCCCCACCAGCGCCGCCGAACTCCAGCGCCGGGCGGTCGAACGCACCGGGGACGGCGGACTGCTCGGCGCCGACGGCGCCAGCCGCGGCAACCTCTTCAGCGGGGGCGCCGACGAACAGGCGCTCGTGCTGTCCATCGCCACCCGCCGGCGCAGCCGGGAGACCCGGTCCCGCGCGGGCTACTTCGCGTACTTCTCCGACCCCGCCAACGCCGTGCGCACCGCGCTGTCCTTCGTCGCGGAGGTGGGCCGGGAGATCGGCCAGTCGACCCGGGGACGGGTCCGCCGGGTGCGGCCGCGGGTAAGTCGCGGGGGCCTCTACCCCTTCATCCGGGCCTTCGCCACCGTCGTGGAACGGGACGTCGTGGTCGCCGCGGTGATGGGCGACATGCTCGCCGGACGCACCGCCGTCTACGCCGACCTCGTCGCCTACGACGAGGTCGCCCACCACTCCGGGCCGATGAGCCGGGACGCCGAGAAGGTCCTCGAACGCCTCGACCGGTCCCTGGCGCTGATCGAGAACGTCGCCGAACACGCCCCGCGCCCGTACCGGATCGTCGTCCTGTCCGACCACGGCCAGAGCCCCGGCGAGACCTTCCAGACCCGCTACGGCCTCACCCTCGGCGACCTGGTGCGGGCCGGCTGCGGACTGCCCGTACCGCGCAAGGCGCGGCGCACCCACAGCGGCGCCGAGGCCCGCGCGGCCGTCCGCGCCGCCCTGCGCCGCCCC
>JABFXD010000024.1 GCA_013361925.1 Streptomyces sp.
CGACATGGTGGCGCAGATGGACGAGGAGGGCTTCGGCGGCTGCACCCTCACCGGCGAGTGCGCCACGGCCTGCCCGAAGGGCATCCCCCTGGTGTCCATCACGGGCATGAACAAGGAGTGGCTGCGGGCCACGCGCAAGGTGGCCAAGAGGTAGGCAGTACAAGGACGTTCGCCGACAGAGTGCGGACGGGCGGGGCCGGGAGTGGTGCTCCCCGGCCCCGTCTCGCTCTTCCGGCCTCGATAGCCTGTGCGCATGATCTTCGGAAGTCAGACGCGGGATCGGTTCCTCGGCGCCGTCGCCGGATTCGAGACCGCGGTACGCGGCCAGGACCCGGACGGGGCCGAGCGCGCGTTCCAGGAGCTGCACGCGAGCCTCGGCGAAGCCGGCCCGCACGAGATCGCGCAGGCCGCCCCGCGGCTCGCCGCGCTGCTGCCCGAGGTGCCGCCGGGACCCCGAGGCATCGTGGCGGTGATCGTCGGCGCCTGCGTGGAGCGCGGTGCGGACCCCCGGCCCTGCGCACCGTACGTCTTCGTGGAACTGGCCGAAACCCTCGCCGAGGTGGGGGAGTTCTGCGAACGCTGGCAGCAGACCGGCGGCGGCGACCACCCGCACCCGGACGACAGCGACGCCCATCCGATGCTCTTCGAGCGGGTGGGACCCGAAGCGGCCCTCGCCTGGCTGTCGTTGCCCCAGTTCGAGATGGCCTGCCTCGCCCTGCTCAACCACCCCCAGGTGCGCAGCGCACTGGACGGCGCGCTGCGCGCCCGGCTGGTGCGGGCGGTCACGACGGTCGAGGAGACGACCGGGCACCAGTTCAAGTGCCTGAAGTACGCGCTGCTCGTCCTCGACGACGAACCGCTGGTCGTCCTGCACCGCCCCTCCGGCACCGGGTACCGGATGCGCATGGGCGGCATAGGGGACAACTTCCAGCTGCACACCCTCCTCGCGGACGTCCTGGTCGGCGGCGGTCATGTGCCGGGCCGGGCCCCGTCGCCGCAGGAGGCCGCCGTCTGCCGCGATGCGCCCGGACAGGTGCACACCGTGGGCTCGTTCAACCTCATGACGCCCGGCGGGGAATGGGTGTGGAACGAGGGCACGCCCGCCGACATCCCCGTCGTCGACGGCGTACGCCTGCTCGTCCTCGACCCGCCCGCCTACGAGCGCAGCTGGCCCTCGGGCCGCTTCTTCCCGAACATGACCGGGGACCTCGTCCTGGAGCGCGTCCTCGACGAGGCGGAGACGCGCTACTGGCTGGGAGGTTGCGTCCCGGCCACGTGACGGCCACGGACCACGGCGTTCAACAACCCCACATCCCGGCTCCCGCCACCGGTCATGTACCGGCCAGACGGCATCGGAAGAACAGGTACGCGCAGGCCGTACCCGCCGGCCTGTTCTTCCCCCTCAGGCCGAACCGGCCCGCGACCTGGAGTGAGCCATGACCGCCGTATCCGCTCTGGACTCCCCGCCCCTCTCCGCCGCCCCCACCCGCTACACCGTCACCCTCGCCCGCGACGAGGCCGACGTCCGGGCCGCCCAGCGGCTGCGGCACGACGTCTTCGCCGGCGAGATGGGCGCCCTGCTGACCAGCCCCCAGCCGGGACACGACGTCGACGCCTTCGACGCCTACTGCGACCACCTGCTCGTCACCGACACCCTGACCGGACAGGTCGTCGGCACCTACCGGCTGCTGCCGCCCGAGCGGGCCGCGGTCGCCGGACGGCTCTACTCGGAGGGCGAGTTCGACCTGACCCCGCTGGACGCCCTGCGCCCGGGCCTCGTCGAGGTCGGTCGCTCCTGTGTGCACCCCGACCACCGGGACGGCGCCGTCATCGGCCTCATCTGGGCCGGTATCGCCCGCTACATGATCGACCGCGGCCACGAGTGGCTGGCCGGCTGCTGCTCCGTCCCGCTCGCCGACGGGGGCGCGCTCGCCTCCGCGACCTGGGAGCGGGTGCGGGCCAAGCACCTGGCGCCGGAGGAGTACCGTGTACGACCGCTGCTGCCGTGGGTCCCCGGTGAGGCGGCCGCCGGACCGGGCGAGCTGCCCGCCCTGCTGCGCGGCTACCTCCGCCTCGGTGCCTGGGTCTGCGGGGAGCCCGCCCACGACCCGGACTTCGGGGTCGCCGACCTGTATGTGCTGCTGTCGATGCGCCGGGTCAACCCGCGCTATCTGCGGCACTTCCTCTCCCTCGTGCCGGCCTGATGAGCGGCTGGCTGCCCAGCGCGCCCTGCTCCCCGGGGGCGTGCGTGGAGCCGACCGGGTCCGCGATCGCCGTACCGCGTGCCGTACTGCGGCTGGTGGCGGTCGTGGCCCTGGTGGGTGCCGGAGTCGTGCTCTCCCCGCTCGGCGGACGCGTCCCCGCCGGTGCGGTGCGGTGGTGGTGCCGGTGGATCGTACGGGCCGCCGGGGTCCGGGTCCGGGTCACCGGCGCCGCCGCTCCCGTCGGCGGCACGCTGCTGGTCGCCAACCACATCTCCTGGCTGGACATCCCGCTGCTCGCGGCCGTGCGCCCGGCGCGGATGGTCGCCAAGGCCGAGATCCGGCGGTGGCCGGTGGCGGGGGCGGTCGCCGCCGGGGGCGGGGTGCTGTTCATCGACCGGGACCGGCTGCGGGCCCTGCCGGACACGGTCGCCCGTATCGCCGGGGCGCTGCGTGCGGGGCAGGCGGTCGCGGTCTTCCCCGAGGGCAGCACCTGGTGCGGACGCGCCCAGGGCCCCTTCCGCCGGGCCGCCTTCCAGGCCGCCCTCGACGCACGGGCCCCCGTCCAACCGGTGCGGCTGCGCTACCGGTCGGCGGGGGGTACGGCCACCACCGCGCCCGCGTTCGTCGGCGAGGACACGCTGCTCGCCTCGCTGTGGCGGGTGGTGTCGGCGCGGGGGCTGGTGGCGGAGGTGGAGGTACGGGACGCCATTCCGGCCGGGGTCCACCTCGACCGACGTTCGCTCGCCCGTGCCGCGCAGCCGGGGGCGTCCGGCCACCGACCGGGCTGGATTCACTCGACGGCGGTGGCCGTGGTGCGGCTGCCGGAAGATTCCCCCCGCGTCTCGGAGGAGGTCGGCGTGGCGTGACGGCCGGGTACGCGCGGGGACCTCAGCCCAGGGCCCGCGCCAGATAGGCCGCCGTGGCGCTCCCGGTCGCGCGGGCCACCTCCGCCGGAGGCCCCGCCGCCACGATCCGGCCGCCCGCGTCACCGCCGCCCGGGCCCAGGTCGATCACCCAGTCCGCGCCCGCGACGACCGACATGTCGTGCTCCACGACGACGACCGTGTGCCCGGCGTCGACGAGGCCGTGCAGCTGGCGCATCAGGACGTCGACGTCGGCCGGGTGCAGGCCCGTGGTCGGCTCGTCGAGCAGGTAGAGGGTGTGGCCGCGGCGGCCGCGCTGGAGTTCGCTCGCCAGCTTGATGCGCTGTGCCTCGCCGCCGGAGAGTTCGGTGGCGGGCTGGCCGAGGCCCAGATAGCCGAGGCCCACGTCGAGCAGCGTCCCCAGGCTGCGCGCCACGGCGGGCGTGTCCGCGAAGAACTCCGCAGCGGACTCCACCGTCAGGTCCAGCACCTGCGCGATGTTCCGCCCCCGGTACGTCACTTCGAGCGTCTCGGGGTTGTAGCGGGCCCCGCCGCAGTCCGGGCACGGGGCGTAGGTGCTCGGCAGGAACAGCAGCTCGACGCTGACGAACCCCTCGCCCTGACAGGTCTCGCAGCGCCCGCCGCTGACGTTGAAGGAGAACCGCCCCACCCCGAAGCCGCGCCGACGGGCCTCCTCGGTGCCCGCGAACTCCTTGCGGACGACGTCGAACAGGCCGGTGTAGGTGGCGAGGTTGGAGCGCGGAGTGCGCCCGATGGGCCGCTGGTCGACCGAGACCAGCCGGCCCACGCCCGCGAGATCCTCGGTGATCTCACCGATGAGCGTGGACTTCCCCGAACCGGACACGCCGGTCACGGCGGTGAGGACGCCGAGCGGGAACTCCGCCGAGACAGCCCGCAGGTTGTGCCGGGTGACCGGACCGACCTTCAACTGCCCGCTGGGAGAGCGCACTTCGCGTACCGGCGCGGGCGAGCGGTCGAAGAGGTACCGGGCCGTGGCCGACCCCTCGACCGAGGCCAGCTCCGCCACCGGGCCGCTGTGCAGCACCCGGCCGCCGTGCTCACCGGCGAGCGGACCCACCTCCACCAGCCAGTCCGCGCCCCGCACGACATCGAGATGGTGCTCCACCACGAACACCGAGTTGCCCGCGGCCTTCAGCCGCTCCAGGACGGCTCGCAGTGCCTCCGTGTCGGCCGGGTGCAGTCCGGCGGAGGGCTCGTCGAGGACGTAGACCACACCGAACAGACCCGAGCGCAACTGGGTGGCGAGACGCAGGCGTTGCAGCTCGCCCGCCGACAGGGTCGGGGTCGCGCGGTCCAGGCTGAGATAGCCGAGACCGAGTTCGAGGACCGGCGCGACACGGGATTTGAGGTCCTCGGTGAGGACGCGGGCGGTCTCGCCGACCGCGTCGAGATGCCCGGCCAGGTCGGCGAGGGGCAGGGCGGCCAGCTCGGCGATCGTGTGCCCCGCGAAGGTCACGGCCAGCGCCTCGGGGCGCAGCCGACTGCCCCCGCAGCCCGGACAGGGCGCACTGCTGAGGAACCGCTCGGCCCTCGCCCGCAGGGTCGCGCTCTTGGAGTCCGAGAAGGTCTTCATGACATACCGGTGGGCGCTCATGTACGTGCCCTGGTACGGCCGTTGGATGCGTTCGGCGTCCCGTACCGGGTGCACGGTGACGACCGGCTGCTCCTCGGTGAACAGGATCCACTGCCGCTGCTCGGCGGGGAGTTCACGCCAGGGCCGGTCCACGTCGTACCCGAGGGCGTCGAGGATGTCCCGCAGGTTCTTGCCCTGCCAGGCACCCGGCCACGCGGCGATCGCGCCGTCACGGACGGACAGGGACGGGTCGGGCACCAGCGACTCCTCACTGGTGCGATGCACCTGGCCAAGACCGTGACACTCCGGGCAGGCCCCGGCGGCCGTGTTGGGCGAGAAGGCGTCCGAATCGAGCCGCTCGGCCCCCGGCGGGTAGTCACCGGCCCGGGAGAACAGCATCCGCAGCGAGTTCGAGAGGTTCGTGACCGTACCGACCGAGGAACGCGAGGTCGGGGCCGCCCGCCGCTGCTGGAGCGAGACGGCCGGCGGCAGCCCGGTGATCTCCCCGACCTTCGGCGCCCCGACCTGATGGATCAGCCGGCGCGCGTAAGGCGCCACGGACTCGAAGTACCGCCGTTGCGCCTCCGCGTACACCGTCCCGAACGCCAGCGACGACTTCCCGGACCCCGACACCCCGGTGAACACGACCAGCACGTCCCGTGGGATGTCGACGTCCACACCTTGGAGGTTGTGCTCTCGGGCGTCTCGGACACGGACAAACGGGTCATGTGGGGTGTGCATGAGGGGGAACTCTAGTCGGAGACGATCGCGGCCAGCCGTCGGTAGGAGTCCAGCAGCGCGTCACGGTCGTAGGTGCTGGTCGTGACCAGGACCTCCTGGGCCTCGGTCTGCTTGAGCAGTGTCTCCAGCTCGTCGGCGACCTGCTCCTCGGTGCCGGCCAGGTGGCCGGTGAGACCGGAGTCGTAGAAGGCCCGTTCCCTGGGGGAGAGGGGGAGCGTCTCCACCCGGTCGGCCGGTGGCAGGGGCGGGAAGGTGCCGTGGGTGCGGGAGTGGGCCATCGACCAGGCCTCGGGGACCAGGATGCGGCGGGCCTCCTCGGGGGTGGCGGCCACCGCGATCGTGCCGGAGACGACGACGTACGGTTCGCTCGCCCAGGGGGAGGGCCGGAAGTGGGTGCGGTAGTCGTCGATGCCGCGCTGCATCTTCTCGCGGTTCCTGAGGTCGCCGATGACCATCGGCAGGCCCGCGCGGGCGGCGATGCCGGCACCCTCGCCCATCGCGAGGACGAAGGGCGGGACGGTCAGGCCCTCGGCGGGGCGGGCGTGCACCCCCGTGGGGGACGTACCGGCGAACCAGCCCAGCAGCTCGTCGAGTTGGGCGGCGAAGTCGTCGGCGTCGTCCTTGTCGCGGCCCAGCGCCCTGCGGACACCGTCGGTGAAGCCGACCGAACGGCCCAGGCCCATGTCGATGCGGCCCGGGAAGAGGGACTCCAGGACGCCGAACTGCTCGGCCACGACCAGCGGCCGGTGGTTCGGCAGCATCACCCCGCCCGTGCCGACCCGGATGCGCCGCGTCGCCCCCGCCACGGCCGCCGCCAGCACCGTCGGCGCGGAACCGGCGACGCCGGGCACGCCATGGTGTTCCGAGACCCAGAACCGGTGATAGCCCAGCTCCTCCACCTGCCGCGCGAACCGCACGGTGTCGCGCAGCGCCTCCGCGTTCGAGTGCCCCTCCCGGGTGCGGGAGCGGTCGAGCACGGAGAAGCGGGTGGCGGCGATCACGGAACTCACACGGAGTCCAACGCCGGGCGCGGTCCCGTATTCCCGGCGTCACCCGGCGTCAGTG
>JABFXD010000916.1 GCA_013361925.1 Streptomyces sp.
CCACGAAAGGCACAGCGCATGACCACGCCCAAGCCCCGCTGGAAGTCCCAACTCCGCTGGGACGACAACGACCAGACCACCCACGACGGCCAGACCTACGAGCTGTGGGCCCACGGCTTCATCGCCGACGACCGCGGCAACTACTCGAAGGCCGACGAGTACTTCGTCCACCAGGTCCTCGCCAGCGGGCAGACACACCCCGAGCCGCTCAGCCATGCCCTCGGTACGAACAAGCGCCGCGCCCTGCGCATGGCCGAACTGTTCGTCCTCGGCTGGCGCAACGCCCCCGGCACCCGCAGCCCCGAGCACGGCTACCGCGAGATGTGGCGCACCCCCAGCGGCGATCTCCACCCGATCAACGACGTCATCACCGGACTCATCCCGCACTGACCGCCTGACCAGCGCCGCCGACCAACCGCCCCACGACCAACCACCCGGGGAGCCCCACATGACCACCCTCGCCACCCTCGCCGCCTCCACCGCCGGACTCCCCTGCCGCACCACCGACCCCGAACTCTGGTTCAGCCGCACCAGCGCAGACCGCACCCGCGCCGTCGCCCTCTGCCGCGAGTGCCCGATCCAGACCGCGTGCGCTCAGTACGCCCTCGACAACCGGGACGTGCGCGGCGTGTGGGGCGGCACGACGCTCGCCGAGCGGCGGTCGTTCCATGACGGCCGGCCGTGGCGCTTCGACGATGAGGGCCGCCTGCGGCTGGAGTGCGGTTCGGAGGACGCGTACCGGGCGCACTTCGGGTACCGGGAGCAGCCCTGCGCCGACTGTGTGGCCGCGCACGAGGCGCACGTCGAGGCCGACCGGCGGGCCCGGCTGGCGGTCGAGCACGAGGCCGGCGGGTCGTCCGTCGGGTTCTGGCTGCACCGTCGCCTCAGTGAGCCGCCGTGCGCGGGGTGCCGTGCGCAGCAGGCCGAGCGGTGGCGGGCTGCTGCGCGCCGTCGTGAGGCGGCGCGGGGGCGCAGGCAGCCGCGTAGGGCCGGTGGGACGTCCGGGGCGGCTGAGGCCCTGCCGGGCGCTCCTGCGGCCACACAGCCGTTCGCCCTCGCCGGATAACCCCCGTGCTCGCCGTCCTCGCCTTCGTCGCCCTGGTCGTCATCGCCGCCGGCCTGCCCCTCGCCCACTGGTCCCACGACTACTGGAGACTCACGTGCACGAACTCAACTGCCCGGCCTGCCACGGCCGCCGCAACCACAAGCACCAGCTGTGCCCCGCCTGCTGGCGCGCCCTGCCCGCAGCCACCCGGGGACGCCTCGCCCTCAACGACCCGTACGCCCACATCCGCAGGCACCAACTCCGTGCCCAGCTCAAGGACCACACCCCGCTGGGCGTCATCCGGGTGAGCCGATGAGACGCGCCACCCACGCCCTGTGGCTCATGTACGGCAGCCTCGCCGTCGGACTCCTCGGCGCCGCCCTCCTCTGCCACCAGCGCGACAACGTGCCCGGCACCGCCTTCTTCGCCGCCTGCGCCGTCGCCCTCGCCATGGCCATCCCGCACACCTCCTGGCTCCTCGACGAGTACCGGGCCGCCCTGGTCGCCGTCGACCGCGGCTCCCTCCCCGGCCAGCTGAAGACCCGGCAGGACATCACCGTCGAGCAGGCCCTCGCCGCCGCCTGCTGCGAGCAGTGGTGGACCACGGCCGGCGCCGCCCACCAGTGCACCCGAAAGGACCAGACCCTGTGAGCACCAGCGTGCCGAGCGCGGACGCGAAGGCCGTCGTCCGCGCCATCGAAGGACTGTCGACGCGGCTCGGACGGGCGCTCGACGCCCTGTCGACGCCCGTCGTCGAGGCCGCCGAGGGCACCGACGACGACGCGACGACGCCCCCCGACGACGGCCCGCGCTGCGTCTGCGGCGACCCCATCGAGCGATGGACCGGGCCCGGGGAGCCCGGCTGGATCCACAGCCCCGGATCGGACACCCCCTGCCTCGAAGCCCACCTCGTTCGACCTGCGTTGGCCTACCGCCGCACCCGAGCCTCGGCCCCTGACGAGGACGCGACGTCGCCCGCGACGACATGCAGCGCCCGCTACGCCGGCCCCGACAACCCGCCCACCGCCTGCATCCGCGCCGCCCACCACACGCACCTGTTCCACTGTGACGAGGCAGGGTTCCACTGGCCCGACGGCGTGGCCGTGTACCCCGTCGCCGACAGCACGGTGCGCATCGCCCACTGGCGCCCGATCAGCGACCAGACCGCAGGGGAGCGGCGGGAGTTGGCCGGGGCACTGGACGCGTTCATCGACGCGCAGATGCAGCAGGCCCCGGCCGCCGACGAGGACGCCCCCAACATGCTGCGCGTCCTCGTCGACCGCGCCGCCCGCGGCGTCCTGTCCCTGCCCGGCGAGGGCGAGGCCCTGCGCCGTCGAGCCGAGCAGCTCATCGCGGGCCGTGCGACGTGGAAGGCGAAGGCCGAGGAGATCGAACGCGACCGCGACATCCACTGCGCCGAGTTGGAGCAGGCGCAGGCCGCCATCGAGCGCGTGCGGGCCGCCGTCAAGGTGTGGTCCTCGACAGCCCTGCCGCGTTCCGAGGCGCACCAGGTGCTCGCGGATGTGCGGGCCGCCCTCGACGGCACCGAGCAGCCCACCACGGAGGCGTGACCATGGACGCCATCCTGTTCATCCTCACCGGCCTCTGCCTCCTCGGCTGCTGCTGGGCAGCACTGGACACCCACCGGTACGCGGGACGCGCCGAGCGGGCAGCACGACGGGCCGTGCACGCCGCCGCCCGCGCCGAGGCAGCAGCCGCAGCCGCACGAGCCATGCACGGGGAGGAACGGTCATGAGGCCGCTCGACAACCCCCGCGTCTGGCTCGACAGCGGCGACGGCTGGCAGGAGCTGACCGGCATCACCCGCATCGCCATCAATGAGCAGCACCAGCCCATCGACCTCGCCGCCTCCCCCGGCTACGACCCGCCCGACCCGGTGGTCGACGGCTACGGGGCCGGGGAGATCCGCGGCCTGCTGGAGTTGACGACCAGAGTCCTGACCCCCGAGGAGCGGGCCCTGTCCATCCTGGCGCCGCACCTCGCCCGCGAGCCGCTGTACCGCGGCGTCTGACCCGCTGTCAGTGCCACGCCCTACCGTCCCAAGCACTACCAACCAGGAGGCACCGACCATGCCCACCCGACACTTCACCATTGCCGAACTTGCCGAGCTGAGCATCCCGCCGGACGACCCCGACGACATCGAGTACGACGAACACGTCCTCGCCGACGAGCAAGTGGCCGTCCTGAAGTACACCGCGCAGCGCCGCTGCATCTTCCGCGCCCCGGACGACGGCAAGACCTACGCCGTCACCTACGAGGCCGAGCTGAACATGGGGGACTTCGAGGTCGGCGCTGGCACGCCCGACAACCACGGTTGGCACGACGACGTCGCCGCCATCGAGATGATGGAGCAGGAAGTCACGATCATTCAGTGGCTGCCGATCGACCACTATGAGGAGTGCCCGGCGTACCCCGACGAGGACAGGGTCTGTCTCTGCGAGGGCATCAACCAGGCCGAGGAGAACTACCGCGAGGAGCCGCCTGGCTTCAACGGCTGACGCAGGCCAGACGCCCCGTCACCCCGTCACGACGACGGCGGCCGACGGGGCGTCGTCACGTCTACTTCCCCCGCGCGATCTGCCCCGCACGATCCCCCGACGTACCCAGCTGCTCGCCGATCTCGTCATACGTCCGACCCTGACCATGCGCCGAAATGACCGCCTGCTGCCGCACCTCGCGCAGCTCCCGATGCAGGCCCGGCCACTCACGCAGTAGCTCAGTCGTCGCCTTCGCCCGATCCATCGGGTCACTGATCGCCTCCAGCGCCCGCAGCGCGGCCCGCACCGCCTCCACCTCGCCAGCCATGATCCGCACCTCCCGCCCGGACAGTAGGCGTGCATAACCGCCACCCCGAGGGGTACCCTTCGGAAGCGAGGGGTACCCCTCGCCCGCGTCGCGACGGGCCACAGACGCCCGACGACGCCCCACAACAGAACGAGCCCCGCAGGTGCTGGACACACCGAACGGGGCTCTGACCACCGGAGAGTGACCTCCCATGGCTAAGAAGAACACTAGCTTCGAACACAGCCAGCTGGAATCCCAGCGCCTCAAGCGCGCCGCCAGCGCCATGTTGGACGCCGCCGACACGGCAGCACGACGCGGGGACACCGCCACCGAGGAACGCGCCCTCGCCGCCTTCGACCGCCTCCACGACGCGGCCACCAAGGGCGGGAAGCGCTGATGAGCGAGCAGCAGCACAACAACACCAGCGGGCTCGGTCTCGCCGTCGGCGCGGCCACCCTCATCACCGGGATCACCGGCATCGCCTTCTGGCTGTCGTACCACCACCTCCACGACGTCGCCGAGGCCAACGGGCTCGGCGCCGACCCGGCCAGAGCATGGGCATGGCCCGCAGTCCTCGATCTCTTCTACCTCGCAGGCGAGTTGCTGATCCTGCGCGCCTCGTACCTGCGGACCGTCGACTGGTGGGCCATCGGCCTGACCGCGATCGGCGCCCTCGGCTCCATCGGGCTGAACGTGGCCGGCGTCGGCCAGGGCGCGCCTGCCCTTGAGTACGTCGTGGCCGCAGTCCCGCCCGTCGCCGCGCTGTTCGCGTTCGGCGCGCTCATGCGGCAGCTGCACGTCTGGTTCGCCCGCCGCCCGGAGACGACGCAGGCCGCGCCCGTCGTCACCGTCGAGCAGGTACCCGCCGCGCCCGCCCCGCCGATGCCCGCGCAGGCGCCGCAACTCCCCGCCGCACAGCCGCAGCAGCCCGCCGCCGTGGCACCCGCGATCGTCTACCAGGACCCACGTTGCGCCGCCGTCCGCCCGCTCTACGACGCCGGCACCCGCCCGTCGACCTCGGCCATGCGCGCCGCGCTCATCAACGCCGGGCACGGCCGCGTCGGCGACTCGACGATCCGCGGCGTCATCCGCGCCGAGATCGAGCAGCACGAGCCGCACCTCGCGCAGTACCCCGGCGCGCTCCCGATGGCCTCCGGGCAGAACCCGTAAGGCGGCCGTCGTGCTCGCCGCGGTACTCCTCGCCTACTTCACGCTCGCGACGCTCGGCGCCCTGATCGGCCTCGCGTTCGTCGACTTCCGCACGGTGCCGCCCGTCGCTGGCACGTGCGCCCTCATCGTCACCCTCGCGGCGCTCGGCGTCGCCATCGTCCGCTGAAGGACTAGATCATGAACTACGTCACCTACGGGGGCGTCACCATCGGCCTCTGCATCCTCGGCTACGAGCTGATCATGTGGTGGCCGGGCTACAAGCGGCTGAAGAAGGACCCCGTCAAGCAGGCAGCCCGGCTGCTGCCGTTCCTCGCCTCTTGGGCGTACGGCTGCCTCACCACCCTCGGCGTGGCCGGGCTCATCGGCACCGCGTCCAGCTCCGTCCTCGGCTTGTCCAACTGGCTCGGCGACGTGGCCCTGTTGTGGGGCGTCGGGGAGCAGCCCGGCCAGCTCGCCGCCCGCTCAACCTTCACTCCCCTCAGCGGCCCCGGCGCCTGCCTGGTCCTGATCCTGACCGCGGTGTTCATCGCGTGCGTGAAGAAGGCCAACGACCACGACGCAGGCGTACTGAAGCGCGGCGCCTGGTGCGGCATCACCCTCGGCACCTCGGCGGGGGTCGCCGGGTTCGCCGCCGTGCCGCTCGCGCTCGCCGCGAACTGGCTCGGTGACAACACGTACGGGCGCATCGGGCACGCCGGATGAGTAAGCCGGGCGAGGAGATCGAGGAGCCGTCGCGGGCGGCTGGTGCGTGCGTGCTGGTCGTCCTCGGCGGGGTGGTGGTGGCGGTCGCGTTCGCGGTCGATGAGGCGGCGGGCGTGCTGCTGGTGGTCGTCTCCGGGGCGGTCGCCCTGTGGCGCAGCGCCCGCCGCTTGTCCGATTCGTCCGCCACTCCCCCACCGAGAGGGGCTGCCCCCGATTCCGGCGAAGCTGCACGTCGGCGCGCTGCGAAAGCGAGAGGGGCCACGGACCCGAACGGGGTTATGTGCATCATGCACCCGCCCGTCGAGGAGGAGGTGACCGATGAAGATCCGACGCCTCCTCGCCGCCCTCGGCTACGAGTACTGCGCCGTCTGCGGATGGTGGACTAGGCCCCACTGCGGCCACTGAAAGGATGAGCCCCATGAGCGATGCCACACCGCAGAACGACCCCCGCGTCCCCGCCCTCCTGGAACTCACCCAAGCCCTGATCTACCGGTACGGGGAACTGGCCTCCAACCTCGCCGGGCACCTCCCCGAGAACGTGAAGGCCGAACTCATCGACCACACACAGACGGTGATGCAGGAGGCGCGAGACCGGATCGCCGAGATCGCGGGAGCGCCCACCGGCTGACCACTGTCAGACCCGCGCCCTACAGTGGGCAGCGTCATCGAGGCCCCGCCTACTTTCCCCCGGGCGGGGCCTCACCCATGGCACGATGCCCCCTCAGCCACACACGCCCATGGGGGGAACCATGCGCACCACCGCCAC
>JABFXD010000083.1 GCA_013361925.1 Streptomyces sp.
CCCGAGGCGAGGGCCAGCAGGATGTGCTCGTCGCCGACATGCCGGTCCTTGCGGCCGACGGCGACGCGCAGAGCACGTACCAGCACGTCCTTGGCGCTCCGGCTGAACGGACGGCGCCCCGACCACCCGGACCACCGTCCCGCTCCCGGCCGGTCGCCGGACATCGCACCGGCACCGTGCACCTCCTCCACCCGGGCGACGATCTCCGACACGTCGATCCCGAGGTCGGCCAGCGCGTCGGTGTCGGCCTGGGACAGCCCGCCGCGGCGCCGGGCGTCATCAAGTGCCCGCCGTACCGAGTCGAGCCATCCCGCACCGCCGACCGAGGCGAGCGCGAACGACGCCCGGCTGCCCTCCCGGTCGAGCAGCGCGAGCAGCAGATGCTCGGCGTCGACCGTCTCCGTCCCACCCCGCTCCGCGTGCGCGACCGCACCGGTCACCACGGCACGGGCGTCCTTCGTGAACCGCTCGAACATCAATGCCTCCCGTACTTCTTGTGCACGGCCTGCCTGGTCACACCGAGTTCCGCGGCGATCTCCTGCCACGACCAGCCCTGGTTGCGCGCGCTGCGCACCTGCACGGACTCCAACTGCTCAAGGAGGCGGCGCAGTGCGGCGACGGCCCGCAGACCGACCCTGGGGTCGCGGTCGCCCGCGCGCTCGGCGAGATCCGTTGCTTCGGTCATGATGTCAACCTACGTTGACATGCGAGCGACGTCAACCAAAGTTGACAGATCCGGCACGAGAAAGGCGGGCCCGGACACCGGACCCGCCCCGACCGTCCGTCTCCGGCGAACTCAGGCGTTCGTCAGCACGATCTTCCCGAACTGCTCCCCCGAGGCCAGCCGCTCGAAGCCCTCCCGGGCCCGGTCCAGCGGGAGCTCCTCGTCGATGACCGGACGGACCCCCGTCGCGGCGCAGAAGGACAGCAGGTCCTCCAGCTCGTCCTTGGTGCCCATCGTGGAGCCGACGACCTTGAGTTCGAGGAAGAAGATCCGGGTCAGTTCGGCGTGCGAGGGGCGGTCGCCGCTGGTCGCGCCGGAGATGACGAGTGTGCCGCCCGGCTTCAGGGACTTCACCGAGTGGGACCAGGTGGCGGCGCCGACGGTCTCGATGACGGCGTCCACACGCTGCGGCAGCCGCGCCCCGGACTCCACCGCCTCCACGGCGCCCAGCTCAAGCGCCCGCTTGCGCTTGGCCTCGTCACGGCTGGTGGCGAAGACCCGCAGACCGGCCGCCTTGCCGAGCACGATCGCGGCCGTGGCGACCCCGCCGCCGGCGCCCTGGACGAGGACCGAGTCACCGGGCCGCACACCGGCGTTGGTGAAGAGCATCCGGTACGCCGTCAGCCAGGCCGTGGGCAGACAGGCGGCCTCCGCGAAGGAGAGCTCCTTGGGCTTGGGCAGCACGTTCCAGGTCGGCACGGCGACCTGCTCGGCGAACGTGCCCTGGTAGCGCTCGGTGAGGATGGAGCGCGGCTCCTTGGGCCCGACGCCATGGCCGCTCTGGCCGATCACCGAGTGCAGGACGACCTCGTTGCCGTCCGCGTCGACACCGGCGGCGTCACACCCGAGGATCATCGGCAGCTTGTCCTCGGACAGGCCGACGCCCTTCAGGGACCAGAGGTCGTGATGGTTGAGGGAGGCGGCCTTGACGTCGATGACACTCCACCCCGAGCGGGCCTCGGGAGCCGGACGCTCCCCCAACTCAAGGCCGGTCAGCGGCTGGTCACGGTCGATGCGGGCGGCGTAGGCGGCGAACATGAAGGTGACGATAGGGTCCACGGCGTCCCGACGGAACCATGGGGCGCTGTGACACACACCCTCTTGCCATCGCCCTCACCACCACCCGAACGGCCCCGCCCCCGAGTAAAGAAGTGACCCCGCCCGGCATTGAGCCGAACGGGGTCACCTGCGCACTCATCCGCCTCAGCGGCGCGCCACGCCCTCCGCGCGAGCCGCCGCGGCGACCGCCGCCGTGACCGCCGGAGCGACCCGCTCGTCGAACGGGGACGGGATGACGTAGTCCGCGGCGAGGTCGTCGCCGACCACCGACGCCAGTGCCTCCGCCGCCGCGATCTTCATGCCCTCGGTGATCCGGGAGGCCCGCACCTGGAGCGCGCCGGCGAAGATGCCGGGGAACGCGAGGACGTTGTTGATCTGGTTCGGGAAGTCGGAGCGACCCGTCGCCACGACCGCCGCGTACTTGTGCGCGACGTCGGGGTGCACCTCGGGGTTCGGGTTGGCCATGGCGAAGACGAACGCGCCCTCGGCCATCGACGCCACCGCCTCCTCGGCCACCGTGCCGCCGGAGACGCCGATGAAGACGTCGGCGCCGGCGAGGGCGTCCTCGAGGGAACCGGTCAGCCCGGCCTTGTTGGTGAAGGAGGCGACCTCGCGCTTGACGTCCGTCAGGTCCGCACGACCCGTCGAGATGACGCCCTTGCGGTCGGCCAGCGCGACATCCCCGATGCCGGCCTCGACCAGCATCTTGGCGATGGCGACACCGGCCGCGCCGGCGCCCGAGATGACCGCGCGGAGCTGCCCGATCTCCCGCCCGCTCAGCCGCGCCGCGTTGCGCAGCGCCGCCAGCGTGACGACGGCCGTGCCGTGCTGGTCGTCGTGGAAGATCGGGATGTCGAGGCGCTCCTGGAGGCGCTTCTCGATCTCGAAGCACCGCGGCGCCGAGATGTCCTCCAGGTTGACCCCGCCGAAGGAGGGAGCGAGGCGGACCACGGTCTCGACGATCTCGTCGACGTCCGTGCAGTCCAGCGCGATCGGCACCGCGTCCACGCCGCCGAACTGCTTGAAGAGGATGGCCTTGCCTTCCATGACCGGAAGGGAGGCCTCGGGCCCGATGTCACCGAGTCCGAGGACCGCCGTGCCGTCGGTCACGACGGCGACGACGGACGACTTCCACGTGTAGTCGTGGACGAGCTCGGGCTGCTCGGCGATGGCGCTGCACACCTTCGCCACGCCGGGCGTGTACGCGAGGGACAGGTCGTCCTTGTCACGGATCGGCACGGTGGCCTGCACTGCCATCTTGCCGCCGCGGTGCAGCGCGAACGCGGGGTCGAAGGAATCGAGGGGCTCCGCCCCTCCGTCCTGGCCCGTATCGCTGTCGCTGCGAGGATTGACGATCTCCGCTGCCACTTGTTCTACCCCTTAGATATTCATGGTTTGAGGGTGGCCACTCCTGGTTGAGAAGTGGGCGGGCACCGCGTACGGCCCTGTGTCGGTGATGCGTACGGGCCGTACACGACGGGCGCGCCGCACACGCGCCCTGAGCCCCGGATGAGGGGTGTAAAGAACCTTCTTACCGGACGGACGGCACCCGCGACGAGTCCAATACGTGCAAGGTCACATGACGGACCGCGCACATCACATATCGGTGACATGAATCATGAACAAATATGTGGACACACGCTCGACACCCTCTTGACAGCGGGTCGAGCCGCCGATCACGCCGGGAGGTTGGCGCTCACATCGTGAGATGCACCGGAGATCCTCCGGCCGGAAGGATGGATTCCCGCAAGAGGTGCCGTCATGATGTCCGACCTGATGCGGTTCGGGGGTAACCCGTTATCCGATTTTGACATGGCTGGCCCCCTGAATGGCGCAGTCCGAATGGCAAGATGCCGTAATCACACGAGGTCGCGGCACTCGAAGGCGTGTGCTCTCGTCGACCTAGGAAACCAAGGCCCCTGCCGATCCCATCGGCAGAAGCCCGCCCCATCGGCAACTCCACCCATCCGCCGGAGGAACCCACCATGACCGCAAGCTCCACCCGTCGTACGACCGCCGCCCGCTCCCGGCTCGCAGCGGTCGGCTCGATCGCGGTCGCAGGCGCCCTGATCCTCACCGGCTGCGGTGACCAGACGGACAGCGGCAACGACAGCGGCTCGAAGGAGAGCGCGTCCTCCAGCAAGGCGCCGCTCTTCGACAAGCTGCCCGCGGACATCCAGAAGGCCGGCGTCATCAAGGCCGGCACCAACGCCGAGTACGCGCCCATGGAGTACCAGGAGGGCGGCAAGATCGTCGGTGTCGACATCGACATCGCCAACGCCCTGGGCGAGCAGCTGGGCGTGGAGTTCAAGTTCACCTCCGGTTCCTTCGACGGCCTGATCACCGCCCTGAACTCGGGCCGCTACGACCTCGCGATGTCCTCCATGACGGACACCAAGCAGCGTCAGGAGGGCCTGGACGACAAGGGCAAGAAGCTCGGTCCGGGTGTCGACTTCGTCGACTACTTCAAGGCCGGCACCGCCGTCTACGTCGCCAAGGGCAACCCGAAGGGCATCAAGTCCATCGAGGACCTCTGCGGCCAGACCGCCGCCGTGCAGCGCGGCACCACGTACGAGGCCGCCCTTCAGACGCAGTCCAAGGCCTGCACCAAGGACGGCAAGAAGAAGATCGACATCGAGTCGTTCGAGAACGACACCGAGGCCCAGACCCGTGTGAAGTCGGGCGGCGCCGTCGCCGGTGTCAACGACTACCCGGTCGCCGTGGACCTGGCCCGCAAGGCCGACGGCGGCAACGCCTTCGAGGTCGTCGGAGAGCAGGTCGACGCCGGTCCGTTCGGCATCGCCGTGAACAAGGACAACAAGGAGCTCACCTCCGCGCTGGAGGCGGCCGTCAACGCGATCATCGAGGACGGCACGTACAAGAAGATCCTCGACAAGTGGGGCGCCCAGTCCGGCGCCATCGACAAGGCCGCCGTCAACGGCGGCAAGTGACGTCCCGCACCACTGAAGGGCAGTCACGGTGACTGACAAGTTCGAGAAGGAGCCGGCGGACGCGACGCCGCCGGTCTCCAAGGAGGCCTCCTCCGCTGCCGCCGCCTCCGTGGCGCCCGAGGCGATCAAGGCCGTCCCGGTCCGCCACTGGGGCCGCTACGTCAGCGCGGTCATCGTCCTGGCGCTCGTCGGCCTGCTGGTCAACGCCTTCGCCACGGCCGACAAGATCCAGTGGTCCGCGGTCGGCGACTACGTCTTCGACGACACGGTCCTCAAGGGTGCCGGGCGCACCCTGCTGATCAGCGTGCTCGCGATGATCATGGGCGTGGTCCTGGGCGTGATCCTGGCCGTCATGCGGCTCTCCAAGAACCCGGTGACGAGCTGGGTGGCCTGGGTCTACATCTGGTTCTTCCGCGGGACGCCGGTCTACGTCCAGCTCCTGCTCTGGTTCAACCTGGCGCTGATCTTCCCCATGCTGAATCTCGGTCCGATCTACAAGGACGAGATGGTCGACGTCATGACCCCGTTCATGGCCGCGCTCCTCGGCCTGGGGCTGAACGAGGCCGCGTACATGGCGGAGATCTGCCGCGCCGGCCTGCTGGCCGTCGACGAGGGCCAGACCGAGGCCTCGCACGCGCTCGGCATGAGCCACGCCAAGACGCTGCGCCGGATCGTGATCCCGCAGGCGATGCGGGTGATCGTGCCGCCGACCGGCAACGAGTTCATCAACATGCTCAAGACGTCGTCGCTGGTGTACGCGGTGACGTACAACGAACTGCTGCGCGCCACGTCGACGATCGGCTCCACGTCGTACGCCGTCATGGAGATGCTGTTCGTGGCGTGCATCTGGTACCTGGTCATGACCAGCGTGTTCAGCGTCTTCCAGTTCTACCTGGAGCGGCGTTTCGCCCGCGGCTCGTCCCGGAACCTGCCGCCCACACCGTGGCAGAAGATCAGGGTCAACATGATGGCCTTCAGCCGCGAGAGGGGTAACACGGCATGACCGCCATGGTGAAGTCCGAGGGCGTGCACAAGTCCTTCGGCCCGGTGGAAGTCCTCAAGGGCATCGACCTGGAGGTCAAGCAGGGCGAGGTGTTCTGCCTCATCGGCCCCTCCGGTTCCGGCAAGAGCACGTTTCTCCGGTGCATCAACCACCTGGAGAAGATCAACGCCGGCCGGCTGTACGTCGACGGCCAGCTCGTCGGCTACCGCCAGAAGGGCGACAAGCTCTACGAGCTCAAGGACAGCGAGGTCGCGCTCCAGCGCCGGGACATCGGCATGGTGTTCCAGCGGTTCAACCTGTTCCCGCACATGACGGCGCTGGAGAACGTCATGGAAGCGCCGATCCAGGTCAAGGGCGTGAGCAGGTCCCAGGCCCGGGAGCGGGCGGGCGAGCTCCTGGAGAAGGTGGGCCTCGCCGACAAGGCGAAGAACTACCCCTCGCAGCTCTCCGGCGGCCAGCAGCAGCGCGTCGCCATCGCCCGGGCCCTCGCCATGGACCCGAAGCTGATGCTGTTCGACGAGCCGACCTCGGCCCTCGACCCGGAGCTGGTCGGTGACGTCCTCGACGTCATGCGCGACCTCGCCGAGTCGGGCATGACGATGGTCGTCGTCACCCACGAGATGGGCTTCGCCCGCGAGGTCGGCGACAGCCTGGTCTTCATGGACGGCGGTGTGGTGGTCGAGTCCGGCAACCCGCGCGACGTCCTGACCAACCCGCAGCACGAGCGGACGCAGGCGTTCCTGTC
>JABFXD010000847.1 GCA_013361925.1 Streptomyces sp.
GCATCTCAATCTGGCCGCCGACTATGTGAAACTCGACCGCTCCGACGCCGCCCGCACCCACCTCCACCGGGCCCGCGGGGCGGCGGAGGCCCTCGCCGACGACAGTTACGGGGACGGCGTGCGGGCCGCGATCAGCCGGCTGGAGCTGCGGCTGGGGGAGGGCGGCCCGTCCGGCGGGGGCGGATGGGCACCGCCGAGACAGCGCCCGTGACGCACGCCCGGGGATCTGCGCGCCGGCAGGGCTAACGGCCGTACGTCTGCTCGCAGATCCGGGCCTCCGGGCTGTCCTTCCGCCACCCGCCGTACTGCTTGCCGAGGCCGCACACGTCCGGGTTCTTCGGCACGGCCGTCGCCACGTCGGGGATCTCGACGCGCGGGAGCTGCGGATGCTGGGGGTGCCGGGCCTCGGGAGGGGCCGGGTGCTCGGGGTGGGTGCGCGGGGCCTGCTGCGTGGGCGCCGGCTGCCGGGCGGCGGACGGCGGCGCCGCCCGGTGCGTGGCGGGCACATCGGGTTTCGCCTCGCGCGACGGGCCGATGAGCGCCAGGGCCTCCCGCGCCGGTGCCTGCACGATCTGCGGCTCCGCCTCGCCGTCCGGACGGGGCGCCGCCGGGAGGGACGGCGCCGCCGGTGGGCCGGGGGCGACTGGACGCTGGACCGTCACACAGCCGGAGAGGGCCGAGACAGCCACGGTCACCAGGAGCGTTGCGGTGGTCGTCGTTCGATGCACCTGCGCAACTCTGCTGGTTCACGCCGGGTTTGGGGCGGCGCACAAGCGGAGGTTGCCCCGCACGGGTGATCTCCGGCCCCGTACGGAGGGCGCGGCCCCGCCCTGGCTGACGAGGGGGCCGACCGGCCCTCAGTCGCCGGTCGCGCCGTCGATGCGCTCGCGGATCAGGTCGGCGTGGCCGTTGTGCCGGGCGTACTCCTCGATCATGTGGGTGTAGATCCAGCGCAGGTTGAACTGCTTGCCGCTGAACCTGCTGCGCCCCTTGGAGAGGTCGTCCAGGCCGAAGGCGGCGGCATTGCGCCGGGCGATCTCGATCTCGGCCCGCCAGGTGGTGTGGGCCTCCTCCCAGGTGTCGGCCTCGCTGAGCCGGAACTCGCCGTCCGGGTCCTCGTCGCTGTAGTAGATCGGCCCGGGATCGTCGGCCATCAGCACCTTGCGGAACCAGCCCCGCTCGCACTCCGCCAGGTGCCGGACCAGCCCCATGAGGGACAGCGTGGACGGCTCCACCGAGGCGGATCTGAGCTGGGCGTCGGTCAGCCCCTCGCACTTCAGGGCCAGGGTCTCCCGGTGGTAGTCGAGCCAGCCCTCCAGCATGGTGCGTTCGTCGGCGGTCTCGGACGGTTCACTGCGTTGCGTCGTCGTCATGCGGGCATCGTCGCCCGAGCGGCCCGGTGCGCGCACCCAGGATTCCGTCGGCCGGGTTCACGCCCCCGCCATGCCGTCGAGCAACTCCCGCAGTCCTGTCCGCACTTCGTCCAGAACCGGCACCCGCGACCCGGACGCCCCGGCCACGCCCGCCCGCCCCGAGGACGACCACCTCGTCGACCCGCTGCCCGCGTTCCACCATGGCCGGGTCGCCCTTCTCGGTGACGGCCCATGTCATGCCCCCGACTCTCAGGCCCGGCACCCGCGACCCGAATGCCCCGGCGGCCACGCCCGCCCGCCCCGAGGACGACCACCCGCTGCCCGCCTTTCACCACGGCCGGGTCGCTCTGCTCGGCGATGCCGCCCATGCCATGTCGCCGATTTTCGGCCAGGGCGGCAATCAGGCGATCGAGGACGTGGTCGTCCTGGCCCGCCATGTCGACGACCTCGCCGCGCACACCGCCGCCCGCCTGCCCCGTACGGCGTCCATCGCCCGCCTCAGCACGGCGCGCGATGTCTCGATCGCCGCACTGGCCCTGGCCGGGCCCGCTCTCTTCCTGCGCGGTTTCGACGGCATCGCCGACCGGCGGTCTCCGCGGTCGCCGTATGCTTCCGTCGTGTCAGGCGCGGGCAAGCGGTAGGGAGAGTCAGTGAAGGTCGGCTGCATCGGACTCGGCGACATCGCCCAGAAGGCCTACCTGCCGGTGCTCGGTGGCCTGCCCGGCGTCGAACTCCACCTCCAGACCCGTACGCCCGCCACCCTCGCCCGGGTCGCCGACGGCCTGCGCCTCCCGGAGGCACAGCGGCACCGGGACCTCGACGCGCTGCTCGCCGCTGGACTGGACGCGGCGTTCGTGCACGCGCCCACCGTCGTGCACCCCGAGATCGTGACGCGGTTGCTGGAGGCGGGCGTACCGACGTACGTCGACAAGCCGCTGGCGTACGAACTCGCCGACTCCGAGCGTCTGGTGGCGCTCGCGGAGGAGCGCGGGGTGTCGCTGGCCGTCGGCTTCAACCGGCGTTTCGCGCCCGGGTACACGCAGTGCGCCGACCATCCGCGCGAGCTGATCCTCATGCAGAAGAACCGGATCGGGCTGCCCGAGGAACCGCGGTCGATGATCCTCGACGACTTCATCCACGTCGTCGACACCCTGCGCTTCCTCGCCCCCGGCCCGATCGACGACGTCACCGTGCGCGCCCGCGTCCGGGACGGGCTGCTGCACCACGTCGTGCTCCAGCTCTCCGGTGACGGCTACACCGCGCTCGGCGTGATGAACCGGCTCAGCGGCTCGGCCGAGGAGATCCTGGAGGTCTCCGGGCAGGACACCAAGCGGCAGGTCGTCAACCTCGCCGAGATCGTCGACCACAAGGGCCAGCCGACCGTGCGCCGGCGCGGCGACTGGGTGCCGGTGGCCCGGCAGCGCGGCATCGAACAGGCGGTCCTCGCCTTCCTCGACGCCGTGCGCGCGGGCAAGGTGCTCAGCGCCCGGGACGCGCTGGCGACCCATGAGCTGTGCGAGCGGGTGGTACGCGCGGTGCGGGAGCGGCCCGCCTGAGCCGTACGGCCCGCAGCCCCTGGGCGACGCACCAGACGGCCAGGATCAGCAGCGCCGCGTGCGTCGGCCAGTCGCCGAAGCGGACGTACGGGGTGACGCCGGTGGCCAGCGGGAGGTCGTAGACCGCGGCGGTGCTCGCGTCGGTGGGGAGCCAGGAGCCGACCCGCTGTCCCTCCGGGCCGTACACCGCCGACACCCCGGTCAGCGTCGCGTGCACCATCGGGCGGCCCGTCTCGGCGGCGCGCAGGGCGGCCAGCGAGGCGTGCTGCTCCGGCGCCCAGCTGTCCTGGAACGACGAGGTCGACGACTGGGCGATCAGCACCTCGGCGCCGGACTCGGCGAGATGGCGGCTCATGTCGGGGAACGCGGACTCGAAGCAGACCATCGGGCCGACCTTCAGCCCGTGCCCGACGTCCATGACCACCTGCTCGCTGCCGCGCCGCCGGTCCTCGCCCGCGGCCTTGCCGACCGAGGTCGCCCAGCCGAGCAGGGAGCGGGCCGGGATGTACTCGCCGAACGGCACGAGCCGCATCTTGTCGTAGCGGTCGCCGGTGAGCCCGTCCGGGCCGACCAGCACCGAACTCTTGTAGATGCCGGGCTTGTCGGAGCGGCGGGCGTCCACGTTGACCAGGATGTCGGCGCCGGTCTCCCGCGAGAGCGCCGCGAGCCGTCCGGCCAGGTCGGGCCGGTCGCCGAGGTCGAAGCCGACGCTGCTCTCGCCCCACACGACCAGGTCGACGTCCTGACCGGCGAGTTCCCGGGTCAGCCGCTCCTCGCGCGCGAAACGCTTGTCGCCGCTGCGAAGACCGTCGATCACGCCCGGCTGGACGACCGCGATCCGGACGTGTCCGGCGGCGTCGGGGCGCGGTGACCACATCCAGGCCGCGGAGGTGACGGCGGCCGTGGCGACGAGAGCCGCGACGGCGGGCACACGGGAGCGGGGGACGACGACCAGGACGGCGAACGAGACGTTCACCGCCACGATCAGGAAGCTGATCAGCCACACCCCGCCCACCGAGGCCAGCCGCAGCGCCGGCTCCACCTGCCACTGACTGGAACCGAGCACCCCCCACGGCCCGCCGAGCCCCTGCCAGGACCGGACGAGCTCCACCAGCAGCCACCCGGACGGCAGCACGAGGAAGGCGCCGGCGATCCGCCGGCCGGGGCCGCCGAGGAAGTGCCGGACCAGCCACCCCCAGGGCGCCCACAGCCCGCCGAGCAGGGCGGCGATGAGGAGCGTGAAGACATGGAGGCTCGGCAGCAGCCAGTGGTGCATCGCCAGCATGAAACCGAACCCGCCCGCCCAGCCGTCGTACGCCGCCCGCTTCCCGGTCGGCGCGGAGCGGGCCAGCAGCATCCAGGGGACCAGGGCGACGTAGGCGAACCACCACAGCGACGGGGCCGGGAAGGCGAGCACGGGCAGGGCACCGGCCAGGGCGGCGACCGCGGATCTCCGCCAGGGGGTGGTGAGCCAGTGGCCGAGCGTCTTCATGCGGCGCCTCCCTACCCCGTGCGTCCCTCCAGTGTGCTTGGTGCGGAGGCCCCGGGGACAGAGGGCATCGGCTCAGTTGATCACGGGCGCGGGCCGCGGGCCGGGAAGGCGCCGCCACTTCTCGTGCACCACCACCTCGCGCAGCCGCCAGCCGTCGTCCGTGCGCAGCAGCCCGAAGGCGTAGCGTCCACCGCACACGAAGTCGGGCGCCGAGGAGCCGTCACCGTCCTGTGCCAGGCGCATCGGATTGGCGTAGTCCGCCTGGACCCGGGCCGTGTCGCCCGTGTCGTGGTCCAGCACACCGAAGGTGATGCGCCGGTTGACGATCAGATGCTGCCGCATGGAGAAGAGGTTCAGACTCTCCGCGAGCCAGGCGGCGACCTGCCCTGCGTCCCCCTCGACCCCGCCGGCCGACCGGTAGTCCGCGCGGCCGCCGGGGGCGAACAGTCGCCGGTAGGCCCCCCAGTCCCCGTCGTCCACGGACACCGCGTAGTCGGTGATCAGTTCGTCGACGGCCAACCGGTCCATCACGGTGGCGAGCTCCACACGCTGCGTCATGGGCCGAGTGTTGGGCATGGGGCGGGCCGGGCCAAGAGGTGTGCGCGGACAATCGGGCGGCGCGGGGCGCCAGTTGGGCGCGCGGCCCTCCTCACGGAGCCGGATCTTCGAGGACGTCGACGCCCCAGGCGCTCGACGCCGACCAGAACCGGTGCTCCGCCGCGTGGGCCGCCATCCGGGCATTGCGCGCCCGGGCCTGCGGACCGTCCGGCAGATGGAACTCCTCGCCCGCGCTCGCGGACCGGGCCTGCATCCCGGTGGCGTCCGCCAGCCGCCGCCGCACATACCGGTCCAGCGCTTCGGGTACGTCGTCCGAGGCCGCGTCGGTGAGGCAGTCGCCGAGCACGGCCGCGTCGAGGATCGCCTGGGCCGCGCCCTGCGCCTGGAAGGGCACCATGGCATGGGCGCTGTCGCCCAGCAGGGTCACCCGGCCGCGGTGCCAGCGGGCCAGCGGGGTGCGGGTGTAGATGCCCCAGCGGTACATCCGCCCCGCGCGGGCGAGGACTTGGACGACGCGGTCCTCCCACCCCTCGAACGCCCGCAGCGGTTCCTCGGGTTCCGCCCGCGCGGTCCACGACTCCTGCGCGGCCTTGGTCCCGAACACGGCCACGACGTTGAGGAGTTCGCCCCGGCGCAGCCGGTAGTGGACGAAGTGCCGGCCCGGTCCGAGCCAGATCCCGGTGTCGGGGAGGGCCAGATCGGCGACCTCGGTGGCCGGAAGCAGTGCCCGGTAGGCGGCCGTTGCGGAGAAGACCGCCTCGTCCGCGCCGAAGAGCCACTGCCGGGCGGCGGACCGGATGCCGTCGGCGGCCACGACCAGGTCCGCGGCGAGGCGTTCGCCGTCCGCGGTCGTCACCGTGGCCGACCTGTCGTCCTGGTCGACGCCCACGACCCGGGTCCCCAGCCGCACGGACCGCGACGGCACCCCGGCGGCCAGCGCCTGCTGGAGATCAGCCCGGTGGACCTGCAGATACGGCGCCCCGAACGCCTCCTCGACCTCGCGCCCCAGGGGATAGCGGCAGATCTCGCTCCCGTCGGACCAGGTACGGAAGCTGAGCTCCCCGGGCGGCGCGGACAGCGCGGCGACCGCGTCGAGCCGCCCCAGTCGGCGCAGTACCCGCGTGGCGTTGGGCGCGAGCTGGATCCCGGCACCGGCCTCGGTGTACCGCGGGGTCTGCTCGACCAGCGTCACCTCGACCCCGGCCCGGCGCAGTGCCAGCGCCGCGGCCAGTCCGCCGATGCCCGCGCCTATGACGATCGCTCGCATGGCACGACGGTAGCGAGGACGGCCCCGGTGCGGTGCGCGGCGTTTCGGGCACTGTGAGGTGCGGGCCGCTGATCCGCGCTGTCAGCGGCCCGCGCGCAGTCGCTGGAACGCCGTCGGGGTCGGGCGGTCGGGCAGGAACTCCTTGATGCGCAGGGCGCATTCGCGCGGGGTGGCGCGGCTGGTGTCGCATTCGAGGTCGTAGATCCCGTGGGCGTG
>JABFXD010000289.1 GCA_013361925.1 Streptomyces sp.
ATCGTGCAGTGGTAGAAGTAGCGGCCCGGGGTGAGCGTGACCTCGGCGGTGTGCCGGCCGCCCATGTCGTCGTTCGGGTTGGCCAGGATGTTGAGTGTGACGTCGCTGTTGAACTCGGGATCGCTGGTCACGAAGGTCAACGTGTGCGGCATGCCGGTGGTGTTGCCGGTGGCCGCGCTGTTCTCGAAGACGATCGTCGCCTGCCCGGCCACCGCGGTCGTCGGCGCCGACGTGTACCGGGTGATGTCGTCGCCGGCGGTCCAGGTGAGGGTCTGGGCGGCCGCCGTCTCCTCGGGCTGGGCGGTGCTCGGTACGGCCTGGAGGCCGAGCAGCATCAGCACCCCGGCCAACAGGGCGGTGAGGACTCTTCGTTGCCGTGTCACCGCGCCGCCCCCCTCGCCAGCTGATCAGCGGCCGGTGTCGGACCGCCGCCCGTGTAAGTGACCCGCCACAGCGCCGACTTGGCGTCCGAGGTGAAGAAGCCCCGGCCGTAGTCGAGGACGTACAGCGAGCCGTCCGGACCGAACTTCCAGTCCATGAGGTTCTTGATGCCGTCGTTGCCGATCGGGATGATCTTCTTCAACGACTCGGAGTGCACGGGCAGTCCACCTTCACCATGGTTCTTCGGGTCGGTGATGACGGCGTTGCGCGGCTGGTCGGCGTCGTAGAAGTCGCCGACGAACCACTTGCCGTCCCAGTACGCGGGCCACTTCACCGCGCTCGCGCTCTGGGCGTCGTAGCGGTAGACCGGCCCGTTCATCGCGGCCTGGCCGCCGCCCTTCAGCCACGGCAGCAGATACGTGGACTCCTCCTGCTTGTACGACGGGACGCCGTTCGCGTCGCGCGGGAAGTCCGGGGCGCCGCCCTGGGGCGAGTACCAGATGTTGTTGCCGGTGACCGGCGGGAGGTTGACGAGGCCGTCGTTGTTCGGGGACTCGTTCTTCGGGTGGTCGCAGTCGTACCAGCCGAGCGGCTTCGTCGGGTCGGGGAGGTTGCGGTCGCGGTAGGGCTGCTTGTTGCCCATGCAGTACGGCCAACCCCGGTTGCTCGCCTTGGTGATGACGGCGAACGTGTCGTACTTCGCCGGACCCCAGGTCGTCGAGGGCGCCGAGGCGTCCGGGCCGACCCAGCCGGCGTAGAGGATGTCGGTCTTCCGGTCGACGAAGATGCGGGCCGGGTTCCTGACCCCCATCACATAGATCTCACCGCGGGTCTTGCCGCCGCCCTCGTCGGTCTCCCGGCCCGTGAAGAGGTTCCCCTCCGGAAGGGTGTAGGTCCCGTCCGCCTCCGGGTGGATGCGCAGGATCTTGCCGTTGAGGTTGTGGGTGTTGCCGGCGGTGCGGCGCGCGTCGGCGAAGGAGACGCCCTTGTAGTTCGGCTCCGGGTTGTTGCCCGAGTAACCGTCGCTGAACCGGCTGGAGTTGTTGTCACCGGTCGCGATGTACAGGTTGCCCTTGGAGTCCCAGGTCATCCCGCCGCCCGCGTGGCAGCAGCTGTGGATCTGTACCGGCCACTTGAGCAGCACCTTCTCACTGCCCAGGTCCAGCTTGTTCGTGGCGAGGTCGAGGGTGAAGCGGGAGACCCGCCGCTCGGCCATCCGTGTCTCGCGGTTGATCTGCGAGTGCGGGGTGTAGTGCAGATACACCCACCCGTTCTCCTCGAACCGCGGATCGAGCTCGATGCCGAGGAGCCCCTCCTCGACCTTCACCAGCTCGTCGCCGCCGCCCTTGTTGCCGAAGACGGTCAGGGCGCCCGCGAGGGTCACCTTCCTGGTCTTCGGGTCGTAGACGTGGATCTCGCCCCGGCCCTTGCCGATGTCGGGGTTGTTCCAGTCGGTGACCACCGGCTGGGAGGAGTCGGCGCCGCCCCGCCCGATGTAGAGCACCCGCCCGTCGGGGGCGGTGACCAGGCCGTGCGGTTCGCCTATCTGGTCGTTCTGACCCGGCTGGTTGGGCTGGGTGAGGCGCTCGGCCTTGTAGTTGCCGGTGATGGTCGCCTTGCAGTCGGCCTGCGCGATCCGAGTGGTCCACATCAGTGCGCCCCGCAGATGCGCACGGAAGTCGGTCTCGTCGTACGACGACACCGTGCCGCCCATGCCGGTGTAGAAGGAGCGCCCGCCGTCGTAGTCACGGCACCAGCTGACCGGATGGTCCCAGCCGTTCTTCCCGTCGCCCGGCTGATACGTCGACTCGCGCACCCGGGCCACGGTGTGCACGGAACCCGAGGGGTTCTTGGCCCAGTTGAACCACTGGTCCGGCCGCTTCCACTGCACCGGCAGATCCTTGGTCGCCGGATGCTGCCGATCACCCACCTCAACAACGGCTCGCTGCACGGCGGTTGGGCTGGAGGCGGTGGGCCGGGCGCCGACGAGACCCGTGAACCAGTCCGAGTACGGCTCGGCGCGTGCGGCGTCATGGATGCCGACGAACCCGCCGCCGGCCTCCATATAGGCCTCAAGTCCCGCCTCCTGCTCGGGATCGAGGATGTCGCCACCCCCGGTGAGGAAGACGATGGCGTTGTACCGACCGAGCTTCGCCTCATCGGTGAACACCGAGGCGTCGTCCGTGGCCACGGTCCTGAACCGCTGGTCGGTCGGCCCGGACAAGCCGATCTTCTCGATGGCCTCGATCCCGGCGTTCACGACCGGCGACTCCTCGCCGGACGCGGCGGACCCGTAGAAGACCAGCACCCGTACATTCGCGCCGCCCGGTGGCGACTTGATGGACATCGTTGTCAGCGTCGGTTCCGGCGCCGGGCGCGCGGTGGCGACGGGGCCGGACATCAGCCCGGCCACGACGACTCCGGCGGTCACGCCCGCCACACCGACCCGTCTTCTCGTGCTCAACCCTCGTAAGTGCATGGGCACCTCCTCGGTCACAGCGACAGCGCCAAGGAAGCTAGACGTCTTTGCGCAACTCGCCAATACCTATGACCGAGTTGGGGCCAACTTTGTCCTGAGTGTGGATAAACAGCGGAACGGCCGGTACCGTCTCACAGGTTCATCACAGGTGCGTCTCCGCAAATTCCGTCCCAGGGTGGGGAGTTCCGCATGTTCCGCATGGACAGGCGCGGGTTCAATCGACGAGTGCTGCTGGGCGGCGCCGCCGTCGTGGGCGCCGGAACCGTCGCGACATCGTTGTCCGTCGCACCGGAGGCCGCGAGCGCCGACACCCCGGCGAAGACGGCCCCGGCGGGCGGCGAGGTGCGGCACATCAAGCTGTACGCCGAGAAGCTCGCCGACGGACAGATGGGCTACGGCTTCGAGAAGGGCAAGGCGACGATTCCGGGCCCGCTGATCGAGCTGAACGAGGGCGACACGCTGCACATCGAGTTCGAGAACACGATGGACGTGCGGGCGAGCCTCCATGTCCACGGCCTGGACTACGAGATCTCCAGCGACGGCACCAGGTTGAACAAGAGCGACGTCGAACCGGGCGGCACCCGCACCTACACCTGGCGCACCCACGCCCCCGGCCGCCGCAAGGACGGCACCTGGCGCTCGGGCAGCGCGGGTTACTGGCACTACCACGACCACGTGGTGGGCACGGAGCACGGCACGGGCGGCATCCGCAAGGGCCTGTACGGCCCGGTGATCGTCCGCCGCAAGGGCGACATCCTGCCGGACGCGACGCACACGATCGTCTTCAACGACATGCTCATCAACAACAAGCCCGCCCACTCCGGCCCCGACTTCGAGGCCACGGTGGGCGACCGGGTCGAGTTCGTGATGATCACGCACGGCGAGTACTACCACACCTTCCATATGCACGGTCACCGCTGGGCCGACAACCGCACCGGCATGCTCACCGGCCCCGACGACCCGAGCCAGGTCATCGACAACAAGATCGTGGGCCCCGCCGACTCCTTCGGCTTCCAGGTGATCGCGGGGGAGGGGGTCGGGGCGGGCGCGTGGATGTACCACTGCCATGTCCAGAGTCACTCGGACATGGGGATGGTGGGGCTGTTCCTGGTGAAGAAGACGGACGGGACGATTCCCGGGTACGAGCCGCATGAGCATGGAAGCGCGCACTGACGGATCATGACGGGGTGACTCTTCTCCTCACCCGCGGTGACCTTGAGGGCGTACTGGACCCGGCGGCTTGTCTCGACGCCCTGAAGATGGGCTTCCGTACGGCGACCGAGGCGACGCCGGCCGGGCAGCGGGTACGCACGGATCTTCCGTTCCCGGGAACGGCCACGGCCCTCATCCCCGGGCTGCTGCCGGGCATCGAGGCGTACACAGTGAAGGTGAACGCCAAGTTCCCCGGCGCGCGGCCCGCGTTGCGAGGTGTGATCTGTCTCCACAGCGGCCGGGACGGCGAGTTGCTGGCGCTGATCGACTCGGCGACGGTGACGGCGTGGCGGACGGGGTTGGCTGCGGCGCTGGGAACACATGTGCTGGCCGGTGCGGTTGGCGTTCTCGGGGTGGTCGGGGCGGGCGCACAGGCCGAGTTGACGGTACGGGGACTGAAGGCGCTCCGGTCACCGAGTTCTCCGCGGTCCCCCATTGACGTGGTGGTCCACGACACGGATGACGAACGGGCCGCCGAGTTCGCGGCACGACATGGTGGACGCGTGGTGGGCTCGGCGCCGGAGGTGGCCGCGGCGACCGACACCGTCCTGCTGGCGACCTGGTCCCGCGAGCCGCTGCTGCGTCTCGCGGACACCCGGCCCGGCCAGCACCTCACCAGCCTCGGCACGGACGAGCCGGGCAAACGGGAGCTGGGCGCGGATCTGCTCGGAGCGGCGTCGGTTTTCGTGGACGACCGCGCACTCGCCGGCACGATGGGAGCACTGGCGGAGACAGGCCTGACGGCGGCCGCCACCCTCGGGGAGGTATTGCGAGGCGACCACCCGGGCAGGGCCAACGCCACCGACCGCACCGTCTATGCCCCGGTGGGACTCCCCTGGCAGGACCTGGCGGTCGCGTGGGCGGCGTACGGGGAGGCGCGACGGAGGGGGGTGGGGCGGGAGGTGGATCTGCTGGCTTGAGGTCAGCCGATGTCGAGCGCACGGCTAGGGGGCGCCCGGACATCAGTGGCCGTGGCCGCATCCCCCCGCGATCCTCTTGCCGCCCCGGCGCCGCCACAACCTCGTTTCCGCTTCCCGAGAGCGCTCTCATCTCCCGTCCCGACCAGGGCTATCCTGGGCCCCAACCACGAGGAGGGCCCGAAGTGAGCGAGACAGTGCCGCGTCCCACGCTGGAGGCCGTGGCCGCGCGGGCCGGGGTCTCGCGGGCCACCGTGTCGCGGGTGGTGAACGGCGGTGACGGGGTCAGGGAGCCGCTCGTCGAGCGGGTGCGGCGGGCCGTGGAGGAGTTGGGGTACGTTCCGAACCAGGCCGCCCGCAGCCTGGTCACGCGACGCCATGACGCCATCGCCGTCGTCGTCGCCGAACCGGAGACCCGGGTCTTCTCCGACCCCTTCTTCGCTCTGCAACTCCGGGGCATCAGCAAGGAGTTGACGGCTCACGACAACCAGCTCGTGCTGCTGCTCACCGAGGGGCGGGACGATCACGCCCGGGTCGGTCGCTATCTCGCCGGGGGACATGTCGACGGGGCGCTCGTCTTCTCCCTCCACCTCGACGACCCGCTGCCCGGTCTGATCCAACGGGCCGGAATCCCGACCGTGTTCGGCGGCCGGCCCGGCTGGAGCGACGGCACGGGGGACGACGTGGTGTACGTCGACAGCGACAACCGGGGCGGCGCCCGGGACGCCGTACGGCATCTTGTCGGCCTCGGCCGCAGCCGTGTCGCCCACATCACCGGCGCCCTCGACCAGACGTCGGCGGTGGACCGGCTGGAGGGCTTCCGCGATGTCATGGGGGACGTCGACGCGCGGCTCGTCGCGGAGGGTGACTTCACGCCGGGCGGCGGGGAGCGGGCGATGCGCCAACTGCTCGACCGCTGCCCGGACATCGACGCGGTGTTCGCCGCCAACGACCTCACCGCGTCCGGCGCCCTGCGCGTACTGCGCGAGCACGGCCGACGCGTCCCCGACGACGTCGCCGTCATCGGCTTCGACGACATGCTGCCGATCGCCGAACAGACCGACCCACCCCTCACGACGATCCGCCAGGACATAGAGGAGATGGGCCGGCTGATGGCCCGCCTGCTGCTCAAGGGCGGCGGGGACGCGGCCTCCGGAGTGGTGCTGCCTACGACGCTGGTGCGCAGGGCGTCCGCGTAGCCGGCCTGGGGAGAGGGAGCGGCGTTCTCCGCGTCACCGTAGTGCGGGGCGGCCGTAATGACTCCAGTCCAGGGGCCCTGCCCTCCGTCACCCCTCCGCAGGCGCACTCCTGATCACCGCGAAGCGTGCCCCGTACGGGTCGGCGAGGCGGGCGACGCGGCCCACGCCCGGGATGTCGGTGGGCGGCATCCTGACCCGGCCGCCCCGCTCCTCCGCCTCGGCGACCACCGC
>JABFXD010000333.1 GCA_013361925.1 Streptomyces sp.
TCGGCCGTGGTCACAGCCGAGGTCGTAGCTGTCACGCAGCATGCGCGCTAGCTCCTGCTCGAAGTGGTCCATGGCTCCTTCTCCACCCGTCCTTCGCCCGTCTCCGTCATCAGCCGCCGCAACCGTCCGACTCCCCGTGCCGTGAGCGAGCGTGCGGTGCCCACCGGGCAGCCCAGCACCTCCGCCACCTGCCCCTCGGGCAGGTCCTGGTAGTAGCGCAGCACCACCGCGGCCCGCTGGCGGGCCGGAAGCTGTGCCAACAGGGCCTCCAGCCGGGTCCGTTCGTCCACGGCGGCGGTCTCGTCCGTCGGTTCGGGCGGCTCGGGCAGCCGGTCGAGCCGGTCCATGGGCTGCTCGCCCCACCAGCGGCGCCGGGCCGAGCGGGCCGCGGCGCGGACCAGGATCTTGCGGACGTACGCCTCCGGCGCCTGGTCGGCCACCCTCGGCCACGCGAACCACAGCTTGACCAGCGCCTCCTGCAACAGATCCTCGGCCCGGTGCCGGTCCCCGGCGGTGAGCAGCCGGGCCAGGTGCAGCAGCGTCGGCCACCGGTCCGCCACGAACCGGTCGAACGCGTCGGACCGCGCCTGCCTCGTCAACGTCGCCCCTCCCTCACACCCTTTAATAAGGACGTCGGCCCGGCGCCGCTATGCACTCATGGGCTGTGGCGTGGGTCACACCGGAGGGTCGGGTGGCCCGGCCGGGCGGGGCAGAGGCCCCGGAAAACGGACGAGGACCCCGGTCGTTCACCTCCGACGACCGGGGTCCTGTCACATCCCCGGATCCGGCCGCGACGGCGACACTCCCCCGAGTAACGCGTGCGACGCGCGCACCCTCGGGCCAGATCCGATGAAGTGATCACATCAGGCGTCACCAACGGATCGCTAACATGTGGCCAACGGCGCGATTTCGCCAGGTACAGCGCATGGGAAGGCAGTGGGTCGGTGTGAAGCGGTGCGAGCTGCGCTTCGGACTCCTGGGTCCGCCGGTCCTGTACGCCGCCGACGGGGCCGACAGCCCCGTCGCCCATGTGGTGAGCAGCCCCAAAGTGCGCGTCCTGCTCGCCGCCCTGCTGCTGGAAGCCGGCCGTACCGTCTCCGTCGACGCGCTCAAGGACGCCCTGTGGGGCGAGGCGCCGCCCGCCTCCGCACAGGCCTCGCTGCACAACCACGTCACCCGGCTGCGCCGGCTGCTCGACGACCCCGACCGGCTGCGCGCCGTGCCTCCCGGCTATCTCCTCCGCGTCGAGCAGGGCGAACTGGACGTCCATGTCTTCGAGTCCCTGACCGTCGAGGCCCGGGCCGCCCACGCGGGCCGGGACTGGGAGCGCACGGCACGCGCCTGCACCGCGGCGCTCGCCCTGTGGCGCGGCACCCCGCTCGACGGCCTGCCCACCGAACTCGGCGGCTACGCCTTCGTGCAACGGCTGGGGGAGGCCAGGCTGCTGCTCCAGGAGTGGCGGTACGACGCCGAGCTCGCCGTCGGCGGGGCCCGACGGGAGGCCGTCGTACCGGAGTTGACCGCCCTCGCCGCCGAACACCCGCTGCGCGAGACCTTCCACCGCCAGCTGATGCTGGCCCTGCACCGCACCGGCCGCCAGGCCGAGGCCCTCGCCGTCCACCGCGACCTGCGCGTCCGCCTCATCGAGGAACTCGGCGTGGAGCCGGGGGCGGGGGTGCGGGAGGCGCATGCCGAGGTGCTTCGGGGGGTGCCGGAGGGCCCGGGGCTGTCGGCGGACGTGGGGGCGGGCGCGAGGGCGGCCGATGCCGCTGCTGGTTCCGGTGCAGGTGCAGGTGTCGCGGGGGCAAGGGGAGGCGCTGCCACGGGGGCGCGTGCGGATGTCGGGGGCCCGGCGAACGGGACCGGCGCCCCGTCGGCCGTACCCACCGCCCCGTCGGCCGTACCCACCGCCCCGTCGGCCGTACCCACCGACCCGTCCGCCGAAGCCGTAGGCACACCGCCGGACGAGGCGGGCCTCACTCCGGCTCCCGCCCCGGCGACCGCCGCCGAGCCCGCCCCCGCTCCCGCACCGCCCCCCGCCCCACCACCCCGTCCCGCCCAACTCCCCCCACCCCCACCCCACTTCACCGGCCGCGTCACCCCTCTCCGCGACCTGCGCCACACCCTCTCCACCGCCTCCGCCGGCCACCCCACCCCCGTCGCGGTCATCAGCGGCATGGCCGGTGTCGGCAAGAGCGCACTCGCCCTTCATCTGGCGCACGACCTGCGGGACCGTTTCCCGGACGGGCAGTTGTACGTCAACCTGCACGGCGCGACCCCCGGCATGACCCCCCTCACCTCGGCCCAGGCCCTCACCGCACTGCTCCGTGACCTCGGTGCCGACCCCCGGTCCATCCCCGAACACCCGGACGCGGCAGCCGCGTTGCTGCGCTCGATGCTCGCGCCCACCCGCACGCTGATGGTGCTGGACGACGCCGAGAGCGCCGCGCAGATACGGCAGTTGCTGCCGGCCGGCCCCGGTTGCGCGGTGATCGTCACCAGCCGCTCCCCGCTGGCCGCCCTCGACGGCGCCCGCCGCTTCCCGCTCGAACCGCTCTCGGCGGAGGAGAGCGCGGCCCTGCTGCGAGCCGCCTCGGGCCGCGCCCCCGACCCTCATGACGGTGACGACGGCGATCGCATCGACGCCACCCACCCCCTCGTCGAACTCACCGGCCGCCTCCCCCTCGCCCTGCGGATCGTCGCCGCCCGGCTGGCCGCCCGGCGCGCCCTCACCCCGGACGTGCTCGCCGACCAACTGGCTGCCACGGAGAGCCGGTTGCAGCGGCTGGAGTACGACGACCTGTCCGTACGCCGTTCGCTGGCCGTCGCCCACGACGCGCTCGCCGCCTCGGGCCGCCGCTCCGACCGCGACGCCGCCCTCGCGCTGCGCCGCCTGGGCGCGCTGCATCTGCCCACCTACGGCGCCCCGCTCATCGCCCGGCTCCTCGGCACCGACACGGACCGCGCGGAGGAGGCGCTCGACCGGCTCGTCGACGTGGCCCTGCTGGAGGAGACGGCGTACGGCCGCTACGCCCCGCACGACCTGGTCCGCGACTTCGCCCGGGAACTCGCCGAGAGCGGCCAGGCCGTGGACGTCGCCCGCACCGGCGTGCGCTGGTACACGGCCGTCGCCGAACGCGTCCTCACCGCGACCGTCGTACCCGGCTTCGACCAGGGGGACCGCCGCCGCCCGACCCCGACGCAGCCGCCCGAGCACACCGCGCACGTGTCGTCCGTACCGCCCTTCGCCTCGGCGGAGGAGGCCTTCGCGTGGAGCACCGCGGAACTGGACAACATCGTCGCGCTCGCCGAGCGGTACTCCGACGCCTCCGACCAGCGCACCGCCGCCCATGTCTCCGCCCTGCTGCGGCTGCTCTTCCCCTGTCTCCAACGCGGCGGTCGCGTCGCCGAGATGGAGGTGCTGGGGCAGGTGGCGCTCCAGCTGGCCCGGCGTCTGGGCGACGAGGTCGCCGAGGCGTACGCGCTGAGCGACCTGGCCGGCATGCACTTCCTGGCCGGCCGGCACGGCGACTCGCTCGACACCAACGACCAGGCCCTCAGGCTCTGGCAGCGGCTCGGCGTCGTCTCCCGGGTGCGGCGCTGCCTCGGCAACAAGGGTCTGCTGCTGGAGAGCCTCGGCCGCTACGCCGAGTCCGAGCAGGCGCTCCTCGCCTGCCTGGAGCTCTCGCCGCAGCTGGACGACCCCTGGGGCGACGCGGTGGCGTACGGCCATCTCGGCAACCTGTACGAGCACACCGACCCCCGGGCCGCCATCGAGCACCACCGGCGCTCCCTCGCGATCGCGAGCGACATCGGCAATGTCATCGTGGCCCACTCCGCGCACTGCAACATCGGCTACGCCTACCTCACCCTGGGCGAACCGGAGGCGGCCGTACCGCACTTCGAGGAGAGCCTCGGCATGCTCGGCGGTCACAGCGACTGGCACGGGGAGTCCCAGTCCCGGCTCGGGCTGCTGCGCGCCCTGCGGCTGCTGGGCCGCGGTGGGCGGGCCGAGAGCGAGTACGCCGAGCTGCTGCGCCGGGCGGACGCCCGGGCCGACGGCTACACGAGCGGGCTGGCCCGTCATCAGTACGGGCTGCTGCTGCGGGAGCTGGGGCGGACCGAGGAGGCGCGCGAGCAGTGGCGCGTCGCGCTGGCCGCGCTGGACGGCACGGACAAGAAGGAAGTCCTGGCCGAGCTCAGGGAACTGCTCGGCGGCTAGGACGGTCGAGACGGCCGGGACGGTCGAGACGGCCGGGACGGTCGGGCTACTTGGCGTCCGCGTAGCACTCCACCACCGACGTCGTGAACGGGAACCGCACCGGCGTCTGACCGAACGTCAGCCGGGCGGCCAGCGCCGCCGCGTCCCGGATGGCGGCGACGATCTGCTCGGCCTCCTCCTCCGGGCAGTGCACGATCACCTCGTCGTGCTGGAAGAAGACCAGCTCGGCCGCCAGGTCCGCGCAGGTCCGCCGCAGTGCCGCGAGCAGCAGCAGGGTCCAGTCGGCGGCGCTGCCCTGGACGACGAAGTTACGGGCGAACCGGCCGCGGGCGCGGGCGGTGCCGGACGAGTGGCCCGGCGTCCACCCCTGGTCCGCGAGTCCGTCCTGCGGGATCCCGGCCTCCTCGGCGGCGTCGTCGCCCGAGCCGGCCACGGGTGGGCAGGTGCGGCCGAGGTGGGTCCGCACGAGCCGCCCCTCCTCGCCCGCGCGGGCCGCCTCGTCGACGTACGCCACCGCCTTGGGGAAGCGGCGTCTGAGCGCGGCGAGGTTCTTCAGGCCGTCCCCGGAGGTCTGGCCGTAGACCGCGCCCAGCACGGCGAGCTTCGCCTGGTCGCGGTCGCCGGAGAAGGCGCGGTCGGAGACGGACTGGTAGAGGTCGGTCTCGCGGCCGGCCACCTCCATCAGCCCGGGGTCGCGCGAGATGGCGGCCAGGACGCGCGGTTCCATCTGGTCGGCGTCGGCGACGACCAGCCGCCAGCCGGGGTCGGCGACGACGGCACGGCGTATCACCTTGGGGATCTGCAGGGCGCCGCCGCCGTTGGTGACCCAGCGGCCGGTGACGGTCCCGTGGCACAGGAACTCCGGCCGGAACCGCCCTTCGCGCACCCAGTCCTGGAGCCAGGACCAGCCGTGGGCGACCCAGATCCGGTACAGCTTCTTGTACTCGATCAAGGGCTTCACGGCCGGATGATCGACGGTCTCCAGCTCCCAGCGTCGGGTCGAGGTGACCTTGATCCCGGCCTGTGCGAAGGCCTTGACCACGTCGGCGGGCAGATCGGGCCGGACCCGGCGCCCGAAGGCGGCGGACACCTCGTCGGCCAGCTCGGCGAGCCGTCGGGGCTCACCGCCGCCCGCGTATCGCTCACCGAGCAGTTCGTGCAGCACCGCCCGGTGCACGTCGGCGCTCCACGGCAGCCCCGCGCGGTTCATCTCGGCGGCCACCAGCATTCCGGCCGACTCGGCGGTGATCAGCAGCCGCATCCGGTCCGGGTGCGCGGTGGCGTCCTGGCGGCGCAGCTGGTCGGCGTAGACCTCCAGGAGGTCGGTCAGGGGGAGGTGGACGGCCTGGGGCTCGAAGAGGGAGGACTGGGAGCCGGGTTCGGCCGAGCGCAGCGGGGGATCGGGTGGTACGGGCCCGCCGCGCAGTCGGGCGAGCGCGGCGGCGGCCGACCGGGGCTCGCCGTATCTCCCGGCGTGGCCGAGGAGCAGCGTCTCCGCGTCCTCGATGTCGTAGCACCGCTCCACGCGCACCCCCGCGGCGAGCAGCCGCGGATACACCTCGGCGGTGGACCGCCACACCCACCGCGTGACCTCCGGCCGCCCCCGCACGGCCGCCGCGAGATCAGCCTCCCGCACCACCGGCCCCACGGGCAGCCCGTCCCCACCGAGGGCGGCGAGCTCCACACCACCGCCCTCGGCCGGAGCGAGCGCCCAGCGATCGGTCATGCAGGCGAGTCTCGCAGGAGGGTCTGACAACGGCCCTGGCCGCGGCCTACGCGCGCGTCGCCGCCCCCCGCTTGCCGCGGCGCCCCCACGCTCCCCGTGTTCGCCCGCAGGATCCGGCCCGGGCAGGGCCCGACGGGGCGCGAGGCCCGCCCGGCGGCGGGTTCCGCCGCCCCACGAGGCACGGCGACCGCGGTCCACCCACCCCGCCGACGGCCTTCGGCGGGCAGTCCACAGGTGACCCGGCAACGGAGCCCCCGGCTCAGGCGCGGCCCCGCCACCCCACCGCAAGCCTCAGCCCTCAGCCCTCAGCCCTCAGCCCTCTCCCGGCACCTGCGACAGCGCCGCCGCGATGTTCGCCTCCGTCGCCTGCTTGGTGATGCCCAGGGCGGACAGGAGGCCCTGGCCGTTCTCGAACTCCAGGAGGGCCAGCAGCATGTGCTCGGTGCCGACGTAGTTGTGGCCCAGGCG
>JABFXD010000874.1 GCA_013361925.1 Streptomyces sp.
ACTCTGTGTATCACGGCAGGTCACGCCGGGCAATGAGGCCTGAGCGGAACCTGTCGTGTGGTTCCGTCGTTAGCCCCTCTTACGAGCCGGTGCGCTCGTGGCAACCATGTTCTGCGGGTGAAGGCTATCCCCGAGCGCCTACTGTTCCCACCATGGCGTTGAGTGACATGACCCGCTCCGAGGTGGAGAAGGCGATCGCGGAGTGCGATCGGCTGGGGCGTGATCTGTTCCTCCGGCGTTACGGCTTCCGGCGCGCGCGTCGCTATCTGCTGGTGCACGAGGGCAGGCAGGTTGAAGGCGAACCGTTCTTCCGGGCGCCCGGCCCCGTGTAAGACGATGTGAACGCGGCGATCCCCTTCGCCCGACCGGCCTCAGTTCTTGGTGCACTTGGGGTAGGCGGCGCCCTCGGTGCACTTGTCGTACGCGTCGCTGCTGACGTCGACCTCTTCCTTGTCGCCGCTCTTCGTGCGGATCGTCAGCTCGTACTCGGTGTGGCAGCTGCGGGTCTTCCTGCCGTTCTTCTTCTTCGTCTTGCACTCGTGGTCCGTCTCCTTGTCGATGACCGTGCCGGAGACGTTCTTCGACTGGCTGCTACAGGCGGTCAGGGGTGCGGCGAGTGCGGCGACGGTGATCAGGGCGGCGAGAGCGCGCTTCATGTCTGTGTTCCCCCGGGTGAGTTGGTTATCCGGTGTGATGATGGCAGAACGGGCCGCGGCTGGGTGCCACGGCCCGTTCTCTCATCCACGCCGTCGAGGAGACCCCACGTCGCCCTCTGCCGACGGCTTCCCGGTGACCCGACCGGGTGGTTGACGGGGGCTCAGCCGGTGAAGGCCGTCGCGCCTGCCGGGGTGCCCAGGCCGGTCGGGCCGTCGTAGCCCGACTTGGCGGTGCAGTAGTAGCTCGTGGTGCAGGAGCCGTTGCTGCCACTCGTCACGTCGTTGAGGGACGACGTGTGCTCGTAGGGGTACTGCGCCGGGTAGTCGCTGCTGCCGGGCGTGCCCGCGAGGGCGTACACCGACGCGATGATGGGGGCCGAGGCGCTGGTGCCGCCGTAGGTGTTCCAGCCGGTGCCGTCGGAGCCGTAGGAGTCGTAGACCGAGACGCCCGTGGCGGGGTCGGCGACGGCCGAGACGTCGGCGATCATGCGCTTGGTGCAGGTCGTGTCGGTCTGCCAGGTCGGCTTCGCGTCGTACGAGGAGCAGCCGGAGCCGGTGCCCTCGGTGCTGCTGGTGTTCCAGACGGACTCCGTCCAGCCGCGGCTGGTGGAGGAGGTGGAGAGCTTGGTGCCGCCGACCGCCGTCACGTACTTGGACGCGGCCGGGTACTCGGCGCCGTAGCCCTCGTCGCCGGCGCTGACCGTGATGGCTACGCCGGGGTGGTTGAAGTAGGAGGAGTCGTACGAGGTGTCACTCGACGACTCGCTGCCGCCGTAGGAGTTCGACACGAACTTCGCGCCGAGCTTCACCGCCTCGTTCACGGCCGTGCCCAGGTTGGCCATGCTCGACGACTTCGCCTCCACCAGGAGGATGTTGGCGTTCGGGGCGATCGCCGAGACCATGTCGAGGTCGAGGGAGATCTCGCCGGCCCAGCCGCTGTCGGCGGTGGGCAGGGAGGTCGTGGAGCCGGTCTGGCTGACCTTCTTGAAGCAGCCGTTGGCCGTCGTGCAGGCCGGGAGGCCGTAGTACGAGCGGTAAGTGGCCAGGTCGGCGGCTGCGTTGGGGTCGTCGTACGCGTCGACGATCGCGATGGTCTCGCCGGAGCCGTTCGAGGCGGACGCGGACTTCAGGCCGTAGGCGGACTGGAGGTCGCTCGGGCCGTAGCCGGTGGGAGTGGCGGACGTGGCGTTCGGCTTGATGGACTTGGGGGTCACGCCCTTCAGCGCGGCCTGCTTCTCCATGTACGCCGTGGTGCCCGCGGTGACGCGGAGGGCGTTGCAGGCGGCGTAGCCCTTCTTGGGGGTCGCGCCGCATGAACTCTCGTACCGCACATGCGCCTTGGCGACCTGGGCGGCGATGGCCGAGGGGCTCGCCTTGTGGGGGGTGGTGTCCGCGTGGGCCTGGGCGGCGGTGCCGAGGCCGGCGAGGAGGAGGGCGGTGGTGGCCGCGGCGGCGGAGCCCGCCTTGCGCCATCTGCCGGATACGCGGGGGGTGTTGGGCGTACGCAACGTACAGCCTCCTGTAAGTGGGGTTGCAGAGGCCTGCGGTGGGGGACCACCGGTGAGGTTCCCGGTGGGGGCGGCGACCCGCGTAGACCATCCCCTTGTTGAGTACGTGACAACAAGACGCGTTGCGGAACTCTGACTTCCGCATGACTCAGGGGCGTGGGGGCTTACTGATCAATGACGGCCCGATGGCCGTGGGTTGGCTGTGCCTTGACTGTGGGCACAGCCGGCTCACAAGTGGGCGGTCAGGGCTATCGGGGCAACAGGCCGTGCAGCAGCAGGTGTACGAGGGTGTCGACTGAGTCGACGGCCGCCTGGGCGTCGGTGTGGCCGTTGGCCGCGAAGGTGGCGAGGCCGTGCAGGGCGGCCCCCACGGTGAGGGTGAGCATGGCCGGGTCGCCCTCGATGATCTCGCCGCGCTCCTGGGCCGCCGCGACGATCGCCGCCAGGGATCCCACCGTGCGCTCGGCCGCCGCGGCCATCTGCTCGGAGGCGTCCGGGTCGTGCTTGAGGGAGTACATGAGCTCGATCAGCGCGGCGTTGTCGGTGGCGAACCGCAGATAGGCCCGGGTGAGGACGGTGAGGCGGGGCTGCAACGCGAGCGTGGGGTCGTCGGCGGTGGTGAGGGCCTGGAGGAGGCGGTCGTAGCCGTCGAGCGCCAGGGCGTCGAGCAGGGCCTGCTTGTCCTTGAAGTGCCGGCCGGGGGCGGCGTGGCTGACCCCGATGTCCCGGGCCAGCTCGCGCAGTGACAGCGCGGCGGCGCCCTTGTCGCGCAGGGTGCGTTCGGCGGCGGTGAGCAGCGCTGAGCGCAGGTCTCCGTGGTGGTAGGGGCGGCTCATGGACATGGGCATCATCGTATCCGCATGTTGGCGCCGTCATCATTGTTGTCATTGACAGCATTGTTGGCAACGCCTACATTGAGGTCATGGCTGAGAAGCAGAACGCATGGAACCTGACCCACCTCCCTGACCTCGCGGGCCGGACGGCCGTCGTCACGGGAGCCAACAGCGGCCTCGGGCTCCGTACCGCGGAAGGGCTGGCCCGGGCGGGCGCGCACGTCGTGTTCGCCGTACGGGACGTGGAGCGCGGGCGGGCCGCGGCGGCGAGCGTGAACGGCAGCACCGAGGTGCGGCGGCTCGACCTCGCGGACCTCTCCTCCGTGCGGGAGTTCGCCGACGGCTGGGAAGGCCGGCCGCTGAGCCTGCTGATCAACAACGCGGGCGTGATGATGCTGCCCGAGCAGCGGACGCGGGACGGCTTCGAGATGCAGTTCGGCACCAACCACCTGGGGCACTTCGCGCTGACGAACCTGCTCCTGCCGTATGTCACGGACCGGGTCGTCACCGTCTCCTCGGGCCTGCACCGCGGCGGCAGCGGCGTGATCGACTTCGACGACCTGAACCAGCGGGCGAAGTACAGCCCCACCCGCGCCTACGCCCAGTCCAAGCTGGCGAACCTGCTGTTCACGCTGGAACTCCAGCGCCGACTGACGGAGTCGGACTCCGCCGTCCGCGCCACGGCCGCGCACCCGGGTTATGCCGCCACCAACCTCCAGAGCCACGCGGCCAGCCCCCTCTCCCGGGCCTTCATGAAGCTCGGCAACCGGTTCATGGCCCAGGACGACCAGGCGGGCGCGCTGCCGACGCTGTACGCGGCGACGCAGGACCTTCCCGGCGCGAGCTACGTCGGCCCGGACGGCTTCCAGGAGATGCGCGGCGCGCCCGCCCTGGTCGGCCGGAGCGCGGCGGCGAGCGATCCCGAGGCGGCGAAGCGGCTGTGGACGGTGTCGGAGGAGATGACGGGGGTGCGGTTCCCGCTGGAGGCGGTCGCACGGGGTTAGGCCGACAGCGCCTAGCGGACCGGAGCGGTCCTGATGCTGCTCTCACCTTTGTCGGTCACAGTGGTTCTGATGAAGCACATGCCCCTCTGTGTCGCCCTCGTGCTGCTCGCCGTCACCTCCGCCTCCGAGGCGGCCGCCGACGACGGGCCGGGCCCCTTTGGTGTCACCGTCGTCGCGGCAGCGGGTGTGGAGACGGTGAGAGTCGGGGCGTTGTTCACGGGCGGTGAGCATTTCTGCACGGCGTCCGTGGTGCACAGCGCGCGCCGGGATCTCCTGGTGACCGCCGCCCACTGTCTCGACGGGGACGAGGACGACCTCGTGTTCGTGCCGGGTTACCGGAACGGCGAGGCGCCGTACGGGAGATGGCGGGTCACCGGGCGCGTTCTGCCCGACGGGTGGGACGAGGACAGTGACGTGGCCTTCGCGACGGTCGCCGAGCGGCAGGGCCGGAACATCGAGGACGTCGTCGGCGGGAACCGCTTCACCACCGGCACCGCCACCGGGGCCACCGCGGTGAGCGTCACCGGGTATCCCAACTCCCGTGAGGTGCCCGTCCGCTGCACCGACAAGCCGATCGCGCACAGCCGTACGCAACAGCGCATCGACTGCCCCGACTTCAGCGGCGGGACGAGCGGCAGCCCGTGGGTGAACGGGGACGGGCAGGTCGTCGGAGTGCTGGGCGGGCACGAGGAGGGCGGGGCCACGGACGACATCTCGTACAGCGTCGTTCTGGGGCAGCAGGCTGCGGAGTTGTACCGCCGGGCAGCCAACTGATCCATGTGGCAAGGTCACTTCGGTGGACGCACTGAGGGAACGGGACCCGGCGCACATGGGCGCGTACACCCTGCTCGCGCGGCTCGGCGCCGGTGGCATGGGGCAGGTGTATCTCGCGCGGTCGCCCGGCGGACGGCTCGTCGCCGTCAAGGTCATCCGGGACGAGATCACCGACCATCCGGAGGCGCTGGCGCGGTTCCGGCGGGAGGTGGAGACCGTGCGGGCGGTGCGCAGTGCCTACACGGCGCACCTCATCGACGCCTCGCTGGACACCGCGCCCTACTGGTTGGCCACCGAGTATGTCGCCGGACCCACGCTGAGCGCGGCCGTCGCCGCGCACGGGCCGCTGCCCGCCGACAGCGCACGCCGGCTCTTCGCCGCGCTCGCCGAGGCGCTGGCCGCCGTCCACGCGTACGGCGTCACCCACCGGGACCTCAAGCCGCAGAACGTGCTCCTCTCCCCGCAGGGCCCGCAACTCATCGACTTCGGTATCGCCCGGGGCGCCGCCGACACCGCCCTGACGCGGACCGGGCTCACGCCGGGGACGCCCGGATACACCGCCCCCGAGGTGCTGATCAGCGACCAGGTCGGCCCGGCGGCGGACGTGTTCGCGCTGGGCGCGACCCTCGCGTACGCCGTCAGCGGGCGGCCGCCCTTCGGGAGCGGGCCCGCGCACGCGGTGTCGTACCGCGTGGTGCACGAGAACATCGACGTGGCGGGGGTCGAGCCGGGGCTCGCCGCGCTGATCCAGGAGTGCGTGGCCAAGGAGCCGGGGGCGCGGCCGGGGCTGGACGCCGTCATCGCGCGCTGCGCGGTGTCCTCCGCGCTCGCGGAGGATCCGTTCTACGGCCGTCTGGCCGCCGACTCCGTGGCCGCACCGTCCGACCTCCGGGCGGCGAGGGCGGCGGGCCTGGTGCCCCCGGGGCACGGCGTCCCGGCCGCCCCCGCACACCGGCCGACCGTCGGCCCGGGCTACGTGCCGACCCATGTCCCGACCCAGGTGCCGACGACCGCGCCCGCGTCGCCGCGCCGCTCGCTTCGCAGACCCTGGCTGGTGGCCGTCTCCGTCGCGGCCGTGCTCGTCGCCGGGTCCGTGGTGGCGTGGCGGATGCAGGACGGGCGGCGCGACGGTGGGGCCCAGGCGCAGGGCGGGGGCACGGCGTCGGCGTCCGCGAGCGGCTCGGTCCGGGCGTTCGAGCCGCCCGCCTACATCGTGGGCAACAAGGTCTCCAGGGACTTCTGGACGCTCTCGACCGACCCCGCCGAGGCGGCGGAGGGCAGGGGCGACTGCCCGCGGATCGGCACGGCCGATGTGCCGATGGAGTTGCAGTACAGCGCCACCGACGCGGACAGCCCCGATGGCGGGAACGTCCGGGAGCGGGCGAAGATCACCTTCCGGTTCAAGTACGCGGAGACGTTGAAGAAGAAACCGGCGCCGTACTACGTCTCGGTCGGCGTGAAGTCACCGCGCGACTTCGATCCGGAGACCGGCCTGCCGTACGGGACGGGCGAGAACAAGACCATCGGCGCCACCAGCAGGCCGGCGGACATCTTCACGCACTGGAAGGAAGGCGGGGACGTCGAACTCGTCTACCCCGACGACTTCCAGGACCACCTGCCGAACGGCAAGG
>JABFXD010000116.1 GCA_013361925.1 Streptomyces sp.
TCGGCGAGGTCCTTCCAGAACTCACCGACCCAGGACTCGGCATCCCCCTGCGTGGTGAACTCCTCGGGCTGCACCGCGGGCTGGACCTCCGTCCCGTCGGCCTTCTCGAATCGCCACGTCCATGCCGCCATGTACGCCACCTCGCTCCGCTGGTTGGGCCGTGATCAACATACGGTAGTCGGTCGGGTGCAGGTCGTCTGTGGCTTGTCGCGCCCACGCGGCGGCAGCCGCACATTCAATACAGCCCCGCGCCCCTTGCAGCATGCAGCGCGCGCATGATCAGAAGTTACCGGCGAAAATCAGTTCTGTGGACGTGACTTTGCTCGGTACCGGAGGGCCCTCTGGGCTGCCCCGGCCCTCCTGCCCCTGTGCCTCTTGTGCTGTTGCCCTCGGGCCTGACGCCCGTGCCGCCACCGCGCTGCTCATCGACGGGGCCCTCATGCTGGACCTGACCCCCGGCGTCGCCTTCGCCGCCGCTCGGGCCGGGCATTCGCTGGGCGGTGTACGGCAGGTGCTGTTGTCGCATCCGCACGACGGGCCCGCCGTGGAGGTGCCGGCGGGGCTGCCGCAGCCGGGGCGGGTGCCGGACGGGCGGGAGTTGGCGCTGCTGACGGGGCATCGGGTGCGGGCGGTGGCGATGGACGCGCCGGGCACCGGGTACGCGGTCACCGGCCCTGACGGGCAGCGGTTGCTGTATCTGCCGCCGGGCGGGGCTCCCGCCGGGCTGGAGGACAACGGCAGGGACGTCTACGACATGGTCCTCGCCGACGTCGTGGGGCGGCCTGACGCGCTGGCCAGGCTGCGGGCGGTGGGGGCCGTGGGGCCGACCACCGATGTCGTCGCCGTGCATCTGGACCATGACGTGCCGCCGGGCGGCGAGTTGCGGCGGCGGCTCGCGGCGGCCGGGGCGCGGGCCGTGCCCGACGGGACGACGCTGTCCGTCGGCGCCTACGAGGACGTACCGGATGTGCCGCGGCGGACGTTCGTGCTGGGCGGGGCGCGGTCCGGGAAGTCGGTGGAGGCGGAGCGGCGCCTCGATGCCTTCCCGGACGTGCTGTACGTGGCCACGGGCGGGACACGGAACGGGGACGACGAGTGGGCGGCGCGGGTCGCCGTGCATCGGGAGCGGCGGCCGGGGTCGTGGCGGACGACCGAGACCTGTGATCTGGTGCCGCTGCTCGCCGACGAGGGGCCGCCGTTGCTGATCGACTGTCTGTCGCTGTGGCTGACGGACGCCATGGACGCCGTCGGGGCGTGGGACGACGCGGAGTGGGCCGGGGGCGGGGAGCGGGCGCTGCGGGAGCGGGTACGGGAGCTGACGGAGGCGGTGCGGGCGACGCGGCGGACCGTCGTCGCCGTGTCGAACGAGGTGGGGTCGGGGATCGTGCCCGCCACCGCGTCCGGGCGCCGCTACCGGGACGAACTCGGGCGGCTGAACGCGGCGTTCGCCGGGGAGTGCGAGCAGGTGCTGCTGGTGGTGGCGGGGCAGGCGGTCGTCCTACGCGGGTGAGGGGTTGCGGCGGGCGATCACGCGGGTCGTGCTCGACAGACGGTCGAGGGCGGGGTGACGGGTGGTCGGGAGGATCGTGCAGTTCCCGGCCTCCAGTGCGGTGCGCAGGGGCTCGACGGCTTCCGTGGTCTCCACCAGGACGTGGCCGCCCGGGCGGAGGAAGGTCAGGACCGCGGCGAGTTCCTCGGTGGGGCGCAGGACGCTGATCACGTCGTAGCGGCCGGTCAGTGCCTTGGTGAGGTGCGGGGACGCCGGGCTGCCGAGGTACGCCTCCTCCACCCGTTCCGCCTCGCGGGCCACGAGCACGGCGGTGGTCGTGTCGAGGCCGTCGAAGGCGGTGTAGGGGAACAACGCCTTGGCGGCGGCCGGGAAGTGGGCGTGGCCGGTGCCGATGTCGAGCCAGCTCTCCGGTTCCGGGTTCAGACGCAGCATCGCGCGGGCCGTCGCGCGGTGCCGCCGGCTGCGGTCGAGCTCGGTGAGACGGGCGCGCAGGCGTTTCATGGCGGCTCCCTGAGACGTACGACAATCCGCTGCAAAACGGAACGTAAGGGATCTCGATCTTGGGAGCAACGACGTCAGGGGGGCGTGGTGGCCATGTGGCGCCGTTCTGTTCGATCGGTGCCGGTACTGTTCGGCGAATGAGCTCGCTTAATCTCGACGACTTCTCCGATCTGATCGAGCGCCCCGACGGCGGGGTGCGCCGCGACGCCGAGGCGCGTCGTGAGCGCCAGATCGTGCCGCCCGGGTCGCTGGGCCGCCTGGACGACCTGGGTGAGTGGCTGGCCGCGGCCCAGTCGGCCGTGCCGGTGCGGCCGGTCGAACGGCCGCGGGTGGTTCTCTTCGCCGGTGACCACGGCATCGCCGAGCTCGACGTCTCGGCCCGACCGGCGGGCAGCGCCGGGGAGTTGGTGCGCGAGGTGCTGGCGGGTGGGCGCCCGGTGTCGGTGCTCGCGCGGCGGCTCGGAGTGCCGGTGCGGGTCGTCGACATGGCGCTGGACACCGACCCGAAGACGCTGCCGGAGGATGTCGTACGGCATCGGGTGCGGCGCGGCAGCGGTCGTATCGACGTCGAGGACGCGTTGACCCTGGAGGAGGCGGAGGCCGCGTTCCGGGCCGGGATGACGGTGGCCGACGAGGAGGCCGACTCCGGTACGGATCTGGTGGTGCTCGGCGATGTGAGCGTCGGCGGGACCACGGCGGCGGGCGTGCTCATCGCCGCGCTGTGCGGGACCGACGCGTCGGTGGTGACCGGGCGGGGCGGGCTCGCGATCGACGACCTGACGTGGATGCGCAAGTGCGCGGCGATCCGGGACGCGTTGCGGCGGGCGCGGCCGGTGCTCGGCGATCAGCTTCAGCTCCTCGCGACCGTCGGCGGGGCCGACCTCGCCGCGCTCACCGGATTCCTGTTGCAGGCAGCGGTGCGCAAGCTGCCGGTGGTGCTCGACGGCGTGGTCGTCGCCGCCTGTGCGCTGGTGGGCCAGCGGATCGCCTTCCGGGCGCCGGACTGGTGGCTGGCCGCGCACGACTCCGGGGAGCCGGGACAGGCGAAGGCGCTGGACCGGATGGCCCTTGAGCCGCTGCTCGACCACGGCGTGCGGGTGGGAGAGGGCGCCGGAGGCTTGCTGGCGCTGCCGTTGGTGCAGGCCGCGGCGGCGTTGGCGGCCGAGCTGCCCGAGAAGCCCGCCGAGGAGCCGGAGCTCGCGGAGGAGCCGGAGAAGGAGGAGTAGGCAGGTCCGGCATAACGGACAAGGGCGCCCATATGATCCCCTCTCATGGGATACGCCCGCTTTGCCGTCTGGTACCTCCGGCTCGTCGCGTTCGTCAACTTCCTCAGTGCGGTGTGGGTGTCCCTGGGGCAGGACGTGCGGCGGCACAACCAGGAGGATCTGTTCACGCCGTATCTGCTCACCGCCGGCTTCGCCTCCGGCGTCTTCACGGCGTTCCTGGCGATCACCATGCGGCGCCGCAAGCGTGCCGCATGGCTGCTCAACCTCGGGCTGAGCGGGGCGTTCCTCGCGCTGTTCGCGTTCGCCATGGTGTTCCCGGAGATCCGGCGGCACCCGCAGAACTGGGTGTCACTGGCCCTGACCGCCGCCTTCGTGAGCGCCCTGCTGCTCGGCCGGCGGGAGTTCTACGCCAAGGGTGACCGGTCCAACCCGAAGCTGGCCGCGGCCGTCGGCGCGGGCGGCCTGCTCGGCTCCTCGCTGCTCGCGGCGCTGCTGGTGACGGTGACCAACGAGCGGCACTCCACCTTCGCCGCCTGCTGGCGCTACGGCACCCTGCGCCTGGTCTCCATCACCGACTTCCGCTCCCCCGGCATCGCCACCCCCAACTGGGTCGACGTCACCGTCAACGGACTCAGCACGGTCCTCCTCCTCGCCGTCCTCTACGCCGCCTTCCGCTCCCGCCGTGCCGTCGACCCGCTCACCGAGGACGACGAGAAGCGGCTGCGGGAGCTCCTCGACCGGCACGGCGACCGCGACTCGCTGGGCTACTTCGCGCTGCGCCGGGAGAAGAGCGTCGTCTGGTCGCCGAGCGGGAAGGCCGCCGTCGCCTATCGCGTCGTAGGAGGGGTGGCCCTGGCATCCGGGGATCCGCTCGGCGACCCGGAGGCCTGGCCCGGCGCCATCGAGCCGTGGCTCGACCAGGCGCGGGCGCACGGCTGGATCCCGGCCGTGATGGGGGCGAGCGAGGAGGCGGGGACCGTGTACGCGCGGCACGGGCTCGACGCGCTGGAGCTCGGGGACGAGGCGCTCGTGGAAGTCGCCGAGTTCACCCTTGAGGGACGGGCCATGCGGACCGTGCGTCAGGCCCACAACCGGGTGCGGCGGGCCGGGTACACCGTGCGGATCCGGCGGCACGAGGAGATTCCGGCCGCGGAGATGGCCGCGCTGGTCAAGCGGGCCGACGACTGGCGGGACGGGGCCACCGAGCGCGGGTTCAGCATGGCGCTGGGGCGGCTCGGGGACGCGCGGGACGGGCGCTGCGTGATGCTCGAATGCACGGACGCCGAGGGCGAGTTGCGCGCACTGCTGTCCTTCGTCCCGTGGGGGCCGCACGGGCTGTCGCTCGACCTCATGCGGCGGGACCGGGACTGCGACAACGGACTGGTCGAGTTCATGGTGATCGATCTGCTGCGGCGGGCCCACGAGATCGGGATCACGCAGGTCTCGCTCAACTTCGCGATGTTCAGATCGGTCTTCGAACGTGGTGGACGGCTCGGTGCGGGTCCGGTGCTGCGGCTGTGGAGGTCGCTGCTCAGCTTCTTCTCGCGCTGGTGGCAGATCGAGTCCCTGTACCGCGCCAACGCCAAGTACCGGCCCATCTGGGAGCCGCGGTTCCTGCTCTTCGAGAAGAGCGCGGACCTGCCGCGCATCGGGCTCGCCTCGGCGCGCGCGGAAGGCTTCCTGGAGCTGCCGGGGCCGCGCCGTACGCACCTGGAGACACCGAGATGACGACGCTCGCCCGCTGGGCCCGTGCCGAATGGGGGCCGCTGTACCTCGCCGTGCGCGGCCCGCTGGTGCGCAGGCGGTGGCGGGCGGCTCCGATGACGGTCGGGGCGGTGGGCCTGACGGCGGTGCTGCACATCGTCCACAACCAGTCGTGGGGCTTCCGGTTCGTCGAGGACGTGGGGGCCGTACGGGCCGAGGACCCCCTCTGGCTGGCCCTGCTCCGCACTCCCCTGTCGCTGTTCGTCCCCGCCCTGGACCTTCCCGTCTGGGGCGCCCTCGCCCAGATCCTGCTGGTGTTCGGCATCGCGGAGATCTGTCTGGGCTGGTGGCGCACGCTCGTCATCGCCTACGTCGCCACCCTCGCCGGCACGCTGTACGCGCGCGTGGGCATCTGGCTGGGCCCCGACAGCCCGCTCGGCCTGCCCGCCTCCGACGCCCTGGTCGTCGACACCGGCCCGTCGGCGGCGGTGGTGGGGCTCGCGGTGTTCCTGGGCTGGCGGTACCGGGCGTATGTCACCGCGGGCGTGGTGATCGTCGCGATGGTGGTCGAGGTGCTGCTGAAGGACAACCTCGCGGGCAAGGAGCATCTGGCGGCCATCGCGGCGGTGCTGGTGCTGTGCGCGGTGTCGGCGAGGCGTCACCGGCGGCCGACGTCGATGGCGGGGTCGGGCTTGCCGCCGATCAGGTCCTGAAGGCGGCGGCTGGGTCCCGCCCAGCGGCGGTCGTGGTGGTAGGCGCGCAGGATCGACTTGGCGCGGGCCTTCGGGCGGCGCCGGTAGAAGCGGCGGGCCCAGGGTGAGCCGGGCCGGGCCAGGCGGACCAGGCCGATGATGCCGACGAACGGGACGACGACGCTGAAGATGGCCATCCGCGCCTTGCCCTTGAGCAGTACGGCCAGCGCGAAGAGGAAGTTGACCAGCACGGTCGTGATGACACTGCCGCGGTCCTTGAGCTCCCCCTGGCTCATGTCGTTGACCCCGAACGGCGAGAACCCGGACAGCATCAGCCCCACCAGCGCCGCGGTGAGCACGACGACCTCGACGCTCTTCCTCCCCTCCTCCGTCCAGTAGACGTCGTCCAGGTGCAGGATCAGCGCGAACTCGTCCAGCACCAGACCGGCGCCCACCCCGAACACCACCGCGAACGCCGCCGACCCGAAGCCGTGCCGCCCGCTCGCGACCGCCCCGAAGCCGCCCAGGACCGTCAGGATGACGCCGGGCACCACGTGGTGGATGTGCACCCCGCCCGAGCTGACGTTGCCGAAGGGTCCCTTGCCCGCGCGGATGAGGCGGGTGATGACCCGGGTGACCAGGAAGGTGACGACGAACGCGGTCAGGGCCAGGAGCAGCGGCAGCTTGCCGGGTTCGACGATGTTGCGGTGCAGCCAGTGGCCCATGC
>JABFXD010000730.1 GCA_013361925.1 Streptomyces sp.
CGCGGGCCGTGCACCCCCTCGACCCGGTCCAGCTCGATGTCACTGGTCGCCGACGGACCGGAGATCCAGGTCAACGGGCGGACCGGGTCGAGGCGTTCGAGAGCCTGCGGCACCGACGAGACGACCTGCTCCGGGACCCGTACGACACAGATGTGGTGGTCGGGGACGAGCGTGATCCGGCGACGGCCCTGGTCGGGGCCGCCGTCCAGCACGATCGTGCCGGTCTCGGCGACCGCCACCGCGCAGGCCGTGACGACGCTGTCGATCCGGTCCAGTTCGTGCGGGGTGCTCTCCGGCCGGTCGGGGACCTGCTCGGCGTCGGCCTCCGCGAGCCACGACGGATCGAGGCCCGGCGGCACGAGCACGGTCTTCGCGCCGCGCGCGGCGAGCATCCCGGCGAGCGTCACCGCGAGGTCGTCGGGGGCGCAACGGTGCACGATGGCACGGTAGTCGGCGAGGTTCTCGGCGAGGAGTTCGGTGGTCTCCTCGACGGTACGGTCACCGTGCTCGCGCAGATACGTGCGCTCGATCGGGGTGTCCTCGCCCGGGGCGTCGGCCAGCGCGCGCCGCACCCGGCCCAGAATCCGTTCCCTGCTGCTCACTTGGCACCGCCCTTTCCGCCTTGAGTCCGCTGCCACCAGTCACGGAAGGGCTCCGCGGGCACCGGTGGCAGATCCCGGGTCGCGCTCCACGCCTTGCCGGGACCCGGCAGCGGCAGGCTGCGCGGATGCAGCCGTCGGGTGCGGGAAGCCAGGCGCTGACCGGTGCGCAGGGCGCCGGGACGGGCGAACGCCCAGCGGGCCGCCCGCATCGCCGCCCGCTCGGCGGCATGCCCCTTGGCGGGCTTGAGCACCACCTTGTTGCCCTCTCGGGTCACCTCACCGCCCTGCACGACCCGTTCGCGCAGATGCACCAGCACCTCGGGGATGTCGATGGCGACCGGGCACACCTCGTAGCAGGCCCCGCACAGCGAGGACGCGTACGGCAGCGACGCGTCGATCTCGCTTGCGGTGCCCCGGAGTTGAGGGCTGAGGATGGCGCCGATCGGGCCCGGGTACACCGAGCCGTAGGCGTGGCCGCCGGCCCGCTCGTAGACCGGGCACACGTTCAGACAGGCCGAGCAGCGGATGCAGCGCAGGGCCTGGCGGCCGACCTCGTCGGCGAGCGTGTCGGTGCGTCCGTTGTCCAGCAGCACCAGGTGGAAGGTCTTCGGACCGTCCCCGTCGGTGGTGCCGGTCCAGGTCGAGGTGTACGGGTTCATGCGCTCGGCGGTGGAGGAGCGGGGGAGCGTCTGGAGGAAGACCTCCAGGTCCTGCCAGGTCGGCACGATCTTCTCGATGCCGACGACCGAGATCAGCGTCTCGGGCAGGGTCAGACACATCCGCCCGTTGCCCTCGGACTCCACGACCACCAGGGTGCCGGTCTCGGCGACCATGAAGTTGGCGCCGGAGACGCCGACCTTGGCGCGCAGGAACTTCTCGCGGAGATGGAGGCGGGCCGCCTCGGCGAGTTCGGCGGGCGTGTCGGTGAGGCCCTCGGGGGCCGGGCGCCCCCACTCGCTCATCTCCTTCGCGAAGATGTCCCGGATCTCACCCCGGTTGCGGTGGATGGCGGGGACCAGGATGTGCGAGGGCCGGTCCTTGCCCAACTGCACGATCAGCTCGGCGAGATCGGTCTCGTAGGCATGGATGCCCGCCTCCTCCAGCGCCTCGTTGAGCCCGATCTCCTGCGTGGCCATCGACTTGACCTTGACGACCTCCGACTCGCCGGTGGCCTTGACCAGCTCGGTGACGATCCGGTTGGCCTCGTCGGCGTCGGCGGCCCAGTGGACGATGCCGCCCGCCGCCGTCACCGACTCCTCCAACTGGACGAGATAGTCGTCGAGATGACGGAGCGTGTGGTCCTTGATCCGCTTGCCCGCCTCGCGCAGCTCGGCCCAGTCGGAGACCTCGGCGACGGCCTTCTCGCGCTTGGCGCGGATCGTGTGCGTGGCGTGCCGCAGATTCCCGCGCAGCGTCGGGTTGTTGACCGCCTCGTGCGCGGCCTTCGGGAAGGCCGGCATCCCTACGAACGTGCCGCTCATACCGCCGGCTCCTCCTCCGTGCTCGCCAGGATCTCCGCGATGTGCACCGGCCGCATCTCCGTGCTCAGCCGGGCCATCGTCCCGCCGATGTGCATCAGACAGGAGTTGTCGGCCGCGCACAGCACGTCGGCACCGGTCGACTCGGCGTTGCGCACCTTGTCGGCGCCCATCGCCGCCGAGACATCGGAGTTCTTCAGGGAGAAGGTGCCGCCGAACCCGCAGCACTCCTCCGCCCCCGGAAGCTCCACCAACTCCAGCTCCTTCACGGCCTGGAGCAGCCGCCGGGGCCGGTCGCCGAGACCCAGCCCGCGCAGCCCGTGACAGGTCGGGTGGTAGGTCACCTTCCGCGGGTAGTAGGCACCCACGTCCGTCACCCCCAGCACGTCCACCAGGAACTCCGTGAGCTCGTACGTCTTCGGCACCACGGGCGCCAGCGCGGTCGCGAGGCCGTCCCCGCGCCCCTCCGCCCGCGCCCGCTCACCCAGCCGCGGATACAGCTCCCGCACCATCGCCCCGCACGAACCGGACGGCGTGACGATCGCCTCGTACTCCCCGAAGACATCGGAGAAATGCCGGGCCATCGGCTCCGTCTCATGCCGGTAACCCGTGTTGTAGTGCGCCTGCCCGCAGCAGGTCTGGGCCATCGGGAAGTCGACCTCGACGCCCAGCCTGGTCAGCAGTTTCACCACGGCGCGCCCGGTGTCCGGATAGAGCGTGTCGTTGACACAGGTCAGGAACAGGGCGACACGCATCGCGGCTCCTTGTGATCGATCATCGGATGAGTGCAGGGTAGTGCGGACCCGCGGCCGGGGGGAGACCCCGCTCACCGCGCGGCGAGCCGGGCCTCCGCCTCGCGCCACGGCGCGGTGTCCCCCTGGGGCTCGTACCGGGTCAGTGGCTGGGTACGGGTGAGGAGCCCTCTGGCGGCGGTCAGGTCGCCGACCAGCCCGTGCGTCCGGGCCTGCACCAGCACGTTCCCGAGGGCCGCCGCCTCCGTCGGGCCCGCCACCACCGGCAGCCCACAGGCATCGGCGGTCAGCTGGCACAGCAGCGCGTTACGGGTACCGCCGCCGACGACGTACACGACGTCCACGGGACGGTCGGCGAGCCGCTGGGCTTCCTCGACCGCTTTGCGGTGCGCGAGGGCGAGCGAGTCGAGGATGCAGCGCGTGATCTCGCCGGGCGTCTCGGGCACCGGCTGCCCCGAGGCGCGGCACGCCTCGGCGATCCGCTCCGGCATCCGCCCCGGCGCGAGGAACACGGGGTCGGAGGCATCCACCACCGACCGCAACGCCGGCGCCTTCGCCGCGTCGAGGAGCAGCGCCCCCAACTCCGGCCCGCCCCAGGCCCGTACACACTCCTGGAGCAGCCACAGACCCATGATGTTGCGCAGATACCGGACCGTGCCGTCCAGCCCCAGCTCGTTGGTGAAGTTGGCGGCCCGGCTCTCCTCGGTCAGCACGGGGGCGTCGAGTTCGAGCCCCGCCAGCGACCAGGTGCCGGTGCAGATGTACGCGAACCGCTCACCGGCCGCGGCCGGCACGGCGGCCACCGCGGACGCGGTGTCGTGCGAACCGACCGTCGTCACCGGCACGGGCCCGCGCAGCCCCGTCTCCTCCAGCACCTCGGCCCGCAGCACCCCGGCCGGATCACCGGGCTGCCGCAGTGGCGCGAACAGATCGAGGTCGATGCCCAACCGGGAGGCGAGGTCGTACGACCACTCGCGCGTCCGGGGATCGATCAACTGCGTCGTCGAGGCGTTGGTCAGCTCGGTGCCCTGCTCGCCGGTGAGCCAGTACGTCAGCAGATCGGGGATGAGCAACAGCCGCTGAGCAGACCCGAGTTGTTCCTTGGCGGCGGTCAGCTGGTAGAGGGTGTTGAAGGGCGCGTACTGCAACCCCGTGGCCGCGTACAGCTCTTCGGCCGGGACGGTCGCCCACACCTTCTCCGCGACGCCCTCGGTGCGGGAGTCCCGGTAGTGCACCGGGTTGCCGAGCAGCGCCCCGTCGGCGTCCAGCAGGCCGTAGTCCACGGCCCAGCTGTCGATGCCGACCGAGTCGACCTGCCCGGCCGCCTTGAGCCCGTCCAACACCCCGGCGTACAGCGAGAGTACGTCCCACCGCAGCCCCTCCGGCACCCGCACCGGCCGGTTCACGAACCGGTGCGCCTCGGCCAGCTCCAGGCTGTCGGGGCCGACGCGGCCGACCATGACGCGTCCGCTGGACGCGCCGAGGTCGACCGCGGCGTACGACTTCACGAGCGCGCTCACCGCAGGAAGGCGGCCGCGACGCCGGCGTCGACGGGGACATGCAGACCGGTGGTGTGGGTCAACTCCCCACCGGTCAGCGCGAAGACGGCGTTGGCGACGTGCTCGGGCAGCACCTCGCGCTTGAGGATGGTCCGCTGGGCGTAGAACTCGCCCAGCTTCTCCTCCTCCACGCCGTACACGGCGGCCCGCTGGGCGCCCCAGCCGGCGGCGAAGATCCCGGAACCGCGCACCACGCCGTCCGGGTTGACACCGTTGACGCGGATGCCGTGCTCGCCCAGCTCGGCGGCCAGCAGCCGCACCTGGTGGGCCTGGTCGGCCTTGGTGGCGGAGTAGGCGATGTTGTTGGGCCCGGCGAACACGGCGTTCTTCGAGGCGATGTAGACGATGTCGCCGCCCAGCCCCTGCGCGATCATCACCCGGGCCGCCTCACGCGAGACGAGGAACGAGCCACGGGCCATGATGTCGTGCTGGAGGTCCCAGTCCTTGCTCGACGTCTCCAGCAGCGGCTTGGAGATGGAGATGCCCGCGTTGTTGACGACGAGGTCCACCCCGCCGAAGGCGAGTGCGGCGGCCTTGAAGGCCTCGGCGATCTGCTCCTCCGAGGTGACGTCGACGGTCACGGCGACCGCCTTGTCGGCGCCCCCGAGCTCCTCGGCGACCGCGGCGGCGTTCTCGGCGTTCAGATCGGCGACGACGACACACGCGCCCTCGGCGACCAGCCGGTGCGCGATGGCCTTGCCGATCCCGCTGCCCGCACCGGTCACCAGCGCGACCCGGGTCGCGAGCGGCTTCGCCTTCGGCATCCGCTGAAGCTTGGCCTCCTCCAGCGCCCAGTACTCGATCCGGAACTTCTCGGACTCCTCGATCGGCGCGTAGGTGGAGACGGCCTCCGCGCCCCGCATCACGTTGATCGCGTTGACGTAGAACTCGCCGGCCACCCGGGCGGTCTGCTTGTCCTTGCCGAAGGAGAACATGCCCACGCCGGGGATCAGCACGATCGCCGGGTCCGCGCCGCGCATCGCGGGGGAGTCGGGCAGGGCGTGCCGCTGGTAGTAGGCGGCGTACTCCTCGCGGTAGGCGGCGTGCAGCTCCTTGAGCCGCGCCACGGCCTCCTCCAGCGGGGCGGCCGGCGGCAGGTCGAGGACGAGCGGCGCCACCTTGGTCCGCAGGAAGTGGTCCGGGCAGGAGGTGCCCAGCGCGGCGAGCCGCGGGTGCTCGGCGGAGGCCAGGAAGTCGAGGACGACCTCCGAGTCGTTGAAGTGCCCGACCTGCGGCCGGTCCTGCGAGGCGATGGCCCGTACATAAGGAGCCAGCGCGGCGGCCCGCTCACGCCGCTCGGCCTCACCCAGCGCCTCGTACCCCTCAAGGACCGGCCCGAACGGCTCGGCCTTGCCCCGTTCCTCCAGGAACCGCTCGGCGGTACGGATGATGTGCAGCGAGTTCCGCTCGCACTCCTCCGCGGTCGCGCCCCAGGCCGTGATGCCGTGCCCGCCCAGGACGACACCGATGGCCTGCGGGTTGGCCTCCTTGATCGCGGCGATGTCCAGACCGAGCTGGAACCCGGGCCGCCGCCACGGCACCCAGGCCACGGTGTCCCCGAAGCACTCCGCGGTCAGCTTCTCGCCGTCCGCCGCACAGGCCAGTGCGATCCCGGAGTCCGGGTGCAGATGATCGACATGAGCGGCGTCGACCAGCCCGTGCATCGCGGTGTCGATGGACGGTGCCGCCCCGCCCTTGCCGTGCAGGCAGTAGTCGAAAGCGGCGACCATCTCGTCCTCGCGCTCGACGCCCGGGTAGACGTCGACGAGCGCCCGCAGTCGGTCCAGCCGCAACACGGCAAGCCCCGCTTCAGTGAGCGTCCCGAGATCCCCACCGGACCCCTTGACCCACATCAGCTCCACATCACCCCCGGTGACGGGATCACTATCGATACCTTTCGCCGACGCGTTGCCACCGGCGTAGTTGGTGTTACGGGGGTCGGCACCGAGCCGATGGGAGCGAGCGAGCA
>JABFXD010000356.1 GCA_013361925.1 Streptomyces sp.
CCGCGCGTGCCGCCTGCACGGACGCGCTCGGCGTGCTCGCCGCCGCCCGGCCGGACCGGCTCGTGGTGATCGGGCCCGCCGAGCAGAGCGGCCGCGGCGTGCACGTGGAGGGCGCGCGGGGATCGTTCCGGGGCTTCGGCGTGGAGGTCGACGTACGGCTGGGGCGGGACACCGGTGTCGCCGCCGAGCACACCCTGCCGACCTCGTTGGCCGTGGCCGCGTGGCTGCTGGCGAGGACCGGGTGGTCGGACGCCCCGATCGAGGGACTCGGTGTGGGGGAACCACTCGCGGCCGAGCGGTGTATTGAAGTCGGAAGGGACATCGCCGCGCGGGACGAGCGCGTGGCGCTGCTGGTGATGGGCGACGCCAGCGCCTGCCGCACCCTCAAGGCACCCGGCTACCTGGACGAGCGGGCGGCACCCTTCGACGCGGAGGTCGCGCGGGCGCTGGGCGCGGCGGACGTGGCGGCCCTGCAAGCGCTGGACACCGACCTGGCGTACGAGCTCAAGGCGTCGGGGCGGGCCCCCTGGCAGGTCCTCGCGGGCGCGGCCGAGGGGGCGGGGCTCGGCGGGGAGCTGCTGTACGAGGACGCGCCGTACGGCGTGGGGTACGTGGTCGCGGCCTGGTCCTGACGCGCGCGGTGCGCAGACCGACCCCTGCGCCGCCCCTCGGGAAACGGCGGACGGCCGGGAGCGGTTGCTCCACGGCCGTCCGTCGATGTGCCGTTCAGGAAGCCGGCGGTGGTGAGGACGGGGGCGTGGTCGTGCCGCCCGGGCCGCCGTCGTCCTTGTGCGCGAGTCGGTCCATGGCGCCCTTGGCCTTGCCCGTGCCCGTCTGGATCTTGTCGCTGTACTTGCCCTTGGTCTTCTCGTCGACGACCTTCGCGGCCTTGTCGAGACCGTGCTGGATCTTGTCGCCGTGCTGCTGTGCGAGACCGGAGACCTTGTCCTTGGCCGGGTTGAGCTTGGCCTTCAAATTGTCCAGGAGACCCATCGTTCACCTTCCCGCGCGGGGGCAGTTACGTGCGGGCGCTCTCGCCGGCCTCACTGCCGGCCGCCTCTTCCGCGGACTGCTGCTCGGCGGACTGCTGCTTGGGAATGTCGACACCCTCGGCGCTCTCGGTGGCACCGGCGTCGCCGGGCTCCGTGGCCGTCGCTGTCGCCGTCTCCGTCGACGCGGCCGCTTCCTCGGTTCCGGCACCGGCCTCGGTCTGCGCCTTGGCCGACTCCTTCACCACCGCCGTATCAGCCGCCTCTTCCGTCTCGGGGCCGGCCGTCAGTGTGGCGGCCGCCGCCTCGACGGTTGACGTCTCCTCCGCAGCTTTCGACCTCCGGAGAAGTCGTGCGAAAACACCCATATACGCTCCATACGGTACTCGTGCGGGCGAAATCCCGCGTTGCCCGGTGCGCCCATTTGCGTCGGCCGGGGTGCCGCCTCCGCGAACCGGCGGCGAAAACCACGCAACAGGCAACGACCCCCGGCCCGTGCCGTCACGTAACCCGTTCGAGGCCACACCGCGACGTTTGCGAGACTGGGGCGGTGAGCAGCGCACCCCCCGCCCCCCGAGTCATCGCCGTCGTCGGACCGACCGCGGCCGGAAAGTCCGATCTGGGCGTCTTCCTGGCCCAGCGTCTCGGCGGCGAGGTCGTCAACGCCGACTCCATGCAGCTCTACCGAGGGATGGACATCGGCACCGCCAAACTGACGCCCGAGGAGCGCGGCGGCGTTCCGCACCACCTTCTCGACATCTGGGACGTGACCGTCACGGCGTCCGTCGCCGAGTACCAGCGCCTCGCCCGCGAGCGGATCGACGCCCTGCTCGCCGACGGACGCTGGCCGATCCTGGTCGGCGGCTCCGGCCTCTACGTCCGTGGCGCCGTCGACAACCTCGAGTTCCCCGGCACCGACCCCGAGGTCAGGGCGCGTCTGGAGGAGGAGCTCACGCTCCGCGGCTCCGGCGCGCTGCACGCCCGTCTGGCGGCCGCCGACCCCGAGGCGGCGCAGGCGATCCTGCCCAGCAACGGCCGTCGTATCGTCCGCGCCCTGGAGGTCATCGAGATCACCGGCCGGCCCTTCACCGCCAACCTCCCTGGCCACGACTCGGTCTACGACACCGTCCAGATCGGCGTCGACGTGGCGCGCCCCGAACTCGACGAGCGCATCGCGCGCCGCGTCGACCGGATGTGGGAAGCCGGACTGGTGGACGAGGTGGCCTCCCTGGAGGCGCAGGGCCTACGCGAGGGGCGCACGGCGTCGCGCGCGCTCGGGTACCAGCAGGTGCTCGCGGCGCTCTCCGGAGAGTGCACGCAGGAGGAGGCGCGGGCCGAGACCGTACGTGCCACCAAGCGCTTCGCGCGCCGTCAGGATTCATGGTTCAGGCGCGACCCACGGGTGCACTGGCTCAGTGGGGCTGCGGCGGATCTCACAGAACTTCCAAAGCTCGCACTGGCGTTGGTCGAACGACCGGTTACAGCCTGATCACGTCCTGGCATCGGGACGCTCAGGCCGTCATCCGGCCCGTCGGCGCCGTGCCATCATCGAGCTTCGATCGACCAAGTGGAGTCCGAGTTGGGAGGGCGCGTGGCGATGGAGGCCGGCCCTCGCGACACCGCACGAAGCACCGAGCCCCGCACCGCAGACGGCGGTGAACCGGAGCAGGACGGCGACCGTCTGAGCCCCGACGGGCCCGACGAGACGCAGGGCGGTGTGATCGCCGACGGCCCCGAGCCCGAGGAGATGTTCGCCGACGGCCCCGAGGTCGAGGTCGAGCTGCGTCCCCAGCGCCGGATGCGCATCTGGCAGCTCGCGCCCATCGTGTCCCTGGCAGCGCTCGGCTCCCTGATGTTCGCCTTCCCGCTCGCCTTCGACTTCGGCGACAGCGGGGCCGTGATCGCCATGCTGGGCCTGCTGATCTGCTCGTGCGCGGCGGGCTGGGGCATGATGGCCGCCCGCCGGGTCGGTTACACCTGGCCGGGGCTGCCGCAGCGGGGTTCCGGTCGGCGTGCGGACTGGCGCGTGGTGCTGTTGTACGTCGTGCTCGTGGCCGCGGTGGTCGCGCTGGCGGTGCTCCGCGTGGCGCGGCTGCGCTGACCTGCACGCGTGCGTGCAGGGGCCGTACGGCCGCCGGTGACCGGCTGTCGTACCCACCCCGTACGATCGAGGAATGAGCACGCGGATCGCCTTCCTCAAGGGTCACGGCACCGAGAACGACTTCGTGATCGTCCCGGACCCCGAGAACGTCATCGACCTGCCCCCGGCCGCCGTCGCCGCGCTGTGCGACCGCCGGGCGGGCATCGGCGGTGACGGCCTGCTCCACGTCGTGCGATCCGCCGCGCACCCCGAGGCCAAGGGCATGGCGGCCGAGGCGGAGTGGTTCATGGACTACCGCAACGGCGACGGCTCGATCGCCGAGATGTGCGGCAACGGCGTCCGCGTCTTCGCCCGCTACCTCCAGCACGCGGGACATGCGACCGAGGGCGACCTGGCCGTGGCCACACGCGGCGGAGTGAAGACCGTGCGCCTCGCCAAGGACGGTGACGTCACCGTCGGCATGGGCAGGGCCCTTCTCCCCGAAGGAGACGTCGAGGTGAGCGTCGGCGAGCGCAGCTGGCCCGCGCGGAACGTGAACATGGGCAACCCGCACGCCGTGGCCTTCGTGGAGGACCTCGCCCACGCGGGCACCCTGTACGACGCGCCGCCCTTCAGCCCCGCCTCCGCCTACCCGGACGGGGTCAACGTGGAGTTCGTCGTCGACCGCGGTCCGCGGCACGTGGCCCTGCGCGTGCACGAGCGCGGTTCCGGCGAGACCCGCTCGTGCGGCACGGGCGCGTGCGCGGTCGCCGTGGCCACCGCCCGCCGGGACGGCCTCGACCCGGCCGTGACCGGAACCCCGGCGACGTACACCGTCGACGTGCCCGGCGGCACCCTCGTGATCACCGAGCGGCCCGACGGAGAGATCGAGATGACCGGCCCGGCCGTGATCGTCGCCGAGGGCGAGATCGACCGGGAATGGCTGGAAACCGCAGCGCGTTGACCGAGTGAAACGCGGGTTCCGACGGCTTGGAACGCCGGGATCCGCGGCCTCACCCGGCCCCGGTGCTACAAAACGACGGAGAACCGCAGGTCGGGTGGCGCGAAACCGTAAACCTGAAAACCGTCGCTCGAATGGGTGATCCGTTTCACGCTCGACGAGAGGCGGTCAGCCGCGCGTGATGGGCTCGGTAGCATCAAGCACCGGCCCGGACGGGGGACCGATGCCATCCCCCGAGCCGTGTCCGCCCTGGGGCACCCCGTCCGCCGGTCAATGCAGCCGGAGGTGCCCATGAGTGCGGAGGCCACGAACCCCGCGACCCCAGGTCCGGTAACAGGACCTGCGGCGCGCTGGCGGGCGCGGATCGACCTGCGCCGTCTGGGCCGCGCCGCCCTGCTCGGCCCGGCCGCCCGCGACCGGCTGCCCGACGCCATCGGCCATGTCGCCGAGGCCCACCGCGCCCACCACCCCGACGCCGACCTCGAACCCCTGCGCCGCGCCTGGGTGCTGGCCGAGTCCTCGCACCGCGGCCAGATGCGCAAGAGCGGCGAGCCGTACATCACGCACCCGCTCGCGGTCACCCTGATCCTCGCCGAACTCGGCGCCGAGACCACGACCTTGACCGCCTCGCTGCTGCACGACACCGTCGAGGACACCGATGTGACGCTCGATCAGGTCGGCGAGGAGTTCGGCGCCGAGGTGCGCTACATCGTCGACGGCGTCACGAAGTTGGAGAAGGTCGACTACGGCGCCGCCGCCGAGCCGGAGACCTTCCGCAAGATGCTGAAGGCCACCGGCAGCGACGTCCGCGTGATGTCGATCAAACTCGCCGACCGGCTGCACAACATGCGCACCCTCGGCGTCATGCGCCCGGAGAAGCAGGCCCGCATCGCCAAGGTCACCCGCGACGTCCTCATCCCGCTCGCCGAACGGCTCGGTGTGCAGGCGCTCAAGACCGAACTGGAAGACCTGGTCTTCGCGATCCTGCACCCCGAGGAGTACGAGCACACGCGCGAGTTGATCGTCGACAACGCCTCCCGCGCGGACGACCCCCTCGCCGAGATCGCCGACGAGGTGCGCGGTGTCCTGCGCGACGCCGACATCCCGGCCGAAGTCGTCATCCGGCCACGGCACTTCGTCTCCGTGCACCGAGTGGCCCGCAAACGCGGCCAGTTGCGCGGCGCGGACTTCGGCCGGCTGCTGGTGCTGGTGAACGAGGACGCGGACTGTTACGGCGTGCTCGGTGAGCTCCACACCTGTCTGACGCCCGTCGTCTCGGAGTTCAAGGACTTCATCGCCGTACCGAAGTTCAACCTGTACCAGTCGCTGCACACCGCCGTCGCCCGCCCCGACGGCCAGGTCGCCGAAGTCCTCATCCGCACCCACCAGATGCACAAGGTCGCCGAGGCCGGCGTCATCGCGCTCGGCAATCCCTACGCTCCTCCTTCGGAGGAGCCCGTCGACGGCGAGCGCGAGGACCCGACCCGGCCCGGCTGGCTCTCCCGGCTCCTCGACTGGCAGGAGGCCGCGCCCGACCCCGACACGTTCTGGTCGACGCTGCGCGAGGACCTCGCCCAGGACCGCGAGATCACCGTCTTCCGCCCCGACGGCGGCACCCTGGGCCTGCCCGACGGCGCGACCTGTGTGGACGCCGCGTACGCGCAGTACGGCGAGGACGCGCACGCGTGCATCGGCGCCCGCGTCAACGGCCGGCTGGCGACCCTGAGCACCGTTCTGCGGGACGGCGACACCGTCCAGCTCCTCATGGGGCAGGACCCGGCCTCCGAGCCCTCCAGGGAGTGGCTGGAGCACGCGCACACGCCCGCCGCGCGGATCGCCATCCAGCGGTGGATCGCGACGCATCCCTCGCACGAGGAGCCGCTGGAGGCCGACGAGACCGCGGAGCGCGAGGTCGCGCCGCGCGCGGCCGCCGAGGCCCCGGTCGCCGACGGTCCGGCCCTGCGTCCCGGTGGCGCCGAGGTCCTGGTCGACCAGCCGGGCGCGACCGTCCGGCTGGCCGGCTGCTGCACGCCCGTACCGCCCGACGCCATCACCGGCTTCGCGGTGCGCGGGGGAGTGGTCACCGTGCACCGGGTCGAGTGTGCGGCGGTGGCGCGCATGACGCAGGCGGGGCGCACGGAGGTCGGAGTGCGCTGGGGCGAGACCGCCGGGTGCCGGGTCACGCTGTTCGCCGAATCGTTCGGCCGCCCCCATCTGCTCGCCGACCTCACCGAGGCCATGGCCCTCGAAGGCGCCGAGATCGTCTCGGCGACCGTCGAACCCCCCAGCCAGCAGCGGGTCCGCCACAGCTACACGGTCGAGCT
>JABFXD010000009.1 GCA_013361925.1 Streptomyces sp.
GCCGTCGTCCGCCACCTTGAGCTTGGCGCGGGTCAGCACCTGCGGCGCGGCGTGCTGCCCCTCGTACCCGGACCAGGCCGCCTCGGCGACGGTCGCGGTGACCGTACGGCCGAAGAGGGAGCGGGGGACGTTGCGCACCACGACGTCGGAGTCGCCGGCCGAACCGCCCAGCAGGACCTGGGCCTGGCGGCGGGAGGTGTCCAGGGAGGCGAGGCCCTGGAGGGTGTCGATGGTGTTCGGCTGCGGCGGGGTCACCTTCACCGTGTCGCCGGTCAGCCCGGCGTACCAACGGAAGAACCACCAGCCGCCGTTGGGGATGTTGGAGCGCACCACCTGGCCGCTGAGATTGCCGGCGGCGTCCCAGTACGCCATGTTGGCGTACACCTTGTTCCTCTCGAACATCGAGACCCACTGCACGAGCTGCCCCGGCACGGACAGGTCCCGGCGGTTGGCGTACTCGTCGATATTGATCCTGAGCGGGCCGATGCCCAACTCCCGCTCAAGAGCACGGTAGTTGTCGTAGTGGCCCTGGAAGTCGCGCAGCGACCCGGAGCTCAGCTCGTGCCAGGTCATGATCTGCGGCAGGACGTTCTCGCGCTGGGCGAAGGTGAGGAAGTCCCGCAGGAAGCGCGGGTAGTAGCCGGTCTCGTTGGGTCCCGCGATCACCGCGTCCGGATCGATGGCGCGGATGCGGTGGTAGACCGTCTTCCAGTGCGCGAAGAAGCGGTCGCGTTCGACCTCGTACGCGGCCTGGTCGGTGAGGTTGAGCTTGTACCAGATGAAGTCCGGCTCGTTGAACGGGATGTAGACGAAACGGTCGCTGTTCGGGTCGGCCGCGATCCCCTCGGTGATCTTGTCGACCTTGGGGAGGTAGTCCTCGATGCCGAGATCCTCGTACGGCCACTTGGCGTACATGTCCTGCATCATCACGTTGATCTCGCCGCCGCCGTTGCGGAAGAACGACTTGGAGACGGAGAGCGCGTCGCCGTTGGGGTGCTGGGCGCCGCCCTCCGGCTTCTGCGAGATGCTGGTGATCTTCAGGGGTGCCAGGGCGGCGTCGCTGGGGACACCGTCGTCGCCGAGGCCGTACAGGGCGCCGTTGGCGCCGAGTGTCACCGGGCCCTCGGACTCGGCCAGGTCGACGGTGAGACGTTGCGGGTCTGCGGCCGACGCGGAGCCCAGGGTGGGGACGAGGGCGGCGAGGGCGAGCACGGCTGTCAGCAGGGCGGTTCGGGATCTCGTGCGGGTGGGGGCGAGCACGCTGGCGGACCTCCGGTTATTTGACGGCTCCACTGGTGATTCCGGACACGATCTTTCGCTGGCCGACGAGGAACACGGCGACCATCGGCAGGCTCATCACCACGACGTACGCGAAGACGAGATGCCAGTTCTCGAGGTAGAGCTGGGCGCTGGCGACCTGGTAGAGGTTGAGCGGCAGGGTCGCCCGCTCTCCGCCGCCGAGGACGAAGAACGCGTAGAAGACATCGCTCCAGGCATAGAGCATCACCATGATCGTCGCGGTGGCGATCACCGGCCTGAGCAGGGGCAGGACGATCCGCGCGAAGATCCGCCAGGGCGGTGCCCCGTCGATACGGGCCGCCTCCTCCAGTTCGATGGGGATCGCCCGGATGAACCCGGTCATGAAGAAGACGGACGTCGACAGATACATGCCGGTGTAGACGGCGATCATGCCGGGGCGGGTGTTCGCGAGGCCGAGCTGCCGCAGCTCCATCACGATGGTGATGACGGCGGGCGGCAGCAGCAGCCCGCTGATGCACAGCGCGTACGCCGCCGAGACCAGCTTGGACCTGCGGCGTGCGAAGACCCAGGCGGCGCCCGCCCCCAGCAGCAGGACGAGGATCACCGAAGGCACCACGACCAGCAGGGAGTTGAGGAAGCCGCGGAGCATCTCGCCCTGACTGACGGCGTCCGCGTAGTTGTCGGCGGGCTGCCAGTGCCGGGGCAGGTCCAGGTTCGGCCTGATGGCCTCGGCCTGGGGCTTGGCCGAGGTGACGGCGACCAGCCACAGCGGTACGCCGACGGCGAGGCCGGCCAGCAGGACGACGAGGGCCGGGCGGGCGTAACGCCACACCGGGGTCACAGGAGTTGCTCCCTTCGACGCAGTCCGACGACCAGCGGGATCGCCACGGCCACCACGACCAGGAACAGGACCAGACTCATCGCGGAGGCCTGGGCGTACAGGCCCTGCCCGAAGATCCGGAACATGTAGATGTTGAAGACCTCGGTGGAGGCTGCGGGCCCGCCGCCGGTCGTGGCCTGCACGATGTCGAAGGTGTTCATCGAACCGATCAGCGCCGTGGTCACGTTGAAGGTGACGGCCGGGGCCAGCATCGGCCACCGCACCGACCAGAAGGTCCGCAACGGCCCGGCCCCGTCCATCCGCGCGGCCTCCAGCACGTCCCCCGGAATGCCCTTGAGCCCGGCCAGATAGATCAGCATCGCCAGCCCCATCCACTTCCAGCCGTGGATGAGCGTGACCGCCACCAGCGTCCACGTCGTCGACCCCAGCCACGGAACGTCGCTCCCCAGCACGGAGTTGACGGCGCCGTCCTGGTCGAGGAGCGCCTGGAACACGTAACCCGTCGCCAGGGCCGAGATGAGCACCGGCAGGAAGAAGACCGCCCGGAAGAAGCGGTTGAAGCGGGTGTCGTCCTCAAGGAGCAGGGCGAGCACCAGCCCGAAGCCGTTCTGGAAGAACGCCGCGAGCACCGCGTAGAGCAGGGTCGTCCGGATCGCCCGCAGCAGTGAGCCGTCGTCGGCGATGGTCCTGAAGTTGTCCAGGCCGGTGAAGGCGATGTCCGGGTGGTAGGAGGACCAGTCGGTGAACGGGTAGTAGAAGTTGAGCAGGTTGGGGACCAGGAAGAAGCCCGCGAAGACGACGATCGCCGGGAGGGCGAACCACCAGGGATGGTGCACCGCGGCCCGCGGCAACCGCCCCGGCCTCTTCGGCGCGCCCGGCACCGGCGCGGGTTTCTTGGCGCGTACGACCGTATGAGCCATCGTCAGAATCCGGGCGCGGCCTGCGCCTTGGCTATCTGGGCGAACTGATCCTGGATGGCCTGGGCGACCTGGTGCGGGTTCTTCTTCCCGTAGATCATGTCGGCCAGGTACAGATGTGTGTCCGGAGCGACGATCGCCTTCGCCTGGAAGACGCCGATGGCGGTCGGCAGGGCCTCGACCTGGTCCTTGGAGGTCTGCGGCAGACCGTCGGGAGTGGGCACGGAAGGCTGCACGGACGGGATCTTCATCGCCTTGATGTAGTCGGCGTAGTCGGGGCCGAGCCAGAAGGCGAGGAACTGCCGGGCCGCGTTCTGCCGCTTCTCGTCACCCGTCCTGAAGGCGACCACACCGTTGGTCTGGTCGGGCGAATACAGGCCGGTGGCCGAGGAGTTGGCGACGGGGAACCAGCCGATCCGCCGGTCGATCTCGGCGGTGGAGTACTTGGCCTGCAACTGGCTCTGGAAGGAGGTGACGTTGAGGACCATCCCGGCCTCGCCCTTCCACAGGGCGTCGGCCTGCCCGGTGAAGGTGCCGGTGCGGTAGTTCTTCTGGGCCAGCCCGGCATCAAGGAGCTTGTCCTTGTACTTCTTGATCGCGCCGACCACGACGGGATCGGTCCACTTCTCCCTGTTCCGGTTCAGCCCGTCCCACCACGCCTGGTCGAGGTCGGTGAGCTGCACCTGCGTCTGCCACTGCAACGGCCACTTGTCGCCGCCGGCCTCGTAGAAGGCCGCCGCGTCCGTCTTGTCGACCACCTTGTGACCGAGGGCGAGCAACTCGTCGTACGACTTCGGGAAGTCCTTCTCGCTCAGCCCGGCCTCGGCGAAGACGTCCTTGTTGTAATAGACGCCGAGCATGGCGGGGCTCGTGACGATCGCCGCGTACCGCTTGCCGTCGATCATGCCGAGCGACTTCTCGGTGTCGCCGAGCCTCGCCTCCCAGGGCTCCCCGTCGAGGGGGAGGAGGTTCTGCTTCGGCTGGACGAACGGCAGGGTGGAGATGCTGGGTTGCCAGAACATCAGGTCGGGGCGGTCGCCGGAGGCCAGCTTGGTCGGCACGTTCTGCTCGTACAGGTCCGGGATCGCCTGGGTCTCGACCTCGGCGCCGGTGGCCTTCTCGAAGGCGTCGATCACCTGCTTCGGCGCGTTGACCGTGTTCTGCGCGGTCCACATCGTGAGCTTCACGCCGTCGAGGCGGGCGGTGGGGTCGACGGCCGTCCGCTTGGCGTCGGAGCCGGAGTCCGAGTCGGCCGCGGTGGGGTCGCTGCACGCGGTGGCGGCCAGGGCGAGGGCGGATATCAGGGCCAGTGCGGGGAGTGCTCTTCTCTTCATCACGTGCCTTTCGGAGCAGGTGGTTCAGGAAGCGGGACTCACAACTGCCGTGCAGATGGGCGATGTTCAGGGGGGCGGCGGCCCCGAGCTCTCCCGGACCACCAGCTCCGGGACGGAGATCGGGTGCGGGGCGATCTGCGCCGACTCCTCCAGCGCCCCGTGCAGCAGCGCGAACGCGGACCGCCCCAGTCCGGTGAAGTCCAGGCGTACGGTCGTCAGGGACGGCGTGAGAAAGGCCGAGTGCGGGGCGTCGTCGAACCCGGCCACGCTGACCGCGCCCGGCACCGGGCGGCCCGCCTCGTGCAGGGCGCGCAGGACACCGAGGGCAAGATCGTCGTTGCCGCACAGGACCGCGGTGACGGCCGGGTCCTTCGCCAGCTTCAGACCGGCCCCGTGGCCGCCCGCGGGCCCCCAACTGCCCTGCACCGGACGGGGTTGCGGGGCGCCGGCCTCCTTCAGCGCCTGCCGCCAGCCGCTGGTGCGGGCGCTCGTGCGGCGGGTGCTGGACGGGATGGCGACGTAGTGCACGGTCTCGTGCCCGAGCGAGAGCAGATGACGGGTCGCCTCGTAGGCGGCCGCGCGGTCGTCGGTCCACACCCAGGGGCGGTGCTCGCCGGGCGGGCTCGCCGGGGTCTCCACCACGCCGACGACCGGCACCCCGGCCGGGACGGCGCCCAGGGCGCGGACACCGGCCGGATCGTAGGCGATCACGATCAGGCCGCCACCCGCGTCGGCCGCTCGCCGGACCTCCGCGGCGACGGCGGTCTCGTCGGCCGACTCCAGGACGCTGATCCCCACCGCGTAGGAGGCGGCGCGCGCGGCCTCCTCCACGCCCTGGAGGATCGAGGCGTAGCCGTAGTGGGTGGTGTTGGCGGTGAGCACGGTCACGGCCCGGGTGCGCCCGCTGGCCAGGGCGAGCGCGGTCGCGCTGCGCCGGAAGCCCAGCTCGTCGATGGCGGCGAGCACCCGCTCCCGGGTCGTCGGCTTGACGCTGGGGTGGCCGTTGATCACCCGGGAGACGGTCTGGTACGAGACGCCGGCGGCGGCCGCGACGTCCCTGATGCTTGCCGGGCTCCTTGTGTGACCGGTCACATTCATGCGAGGATTGTGACCGGTCACACAGGGGGCGTCAAGAGAACGTAACAAGGGATTCACGCGACCGAGGGGGAGCGCCTTGACCGGTACGGCGGATGCGGGGGAGCTCGATCAGCAGGTTCCTAACTCCCCGCGGGGTGCGTTCAGTTGGGGGCATGCGCAGCTGAGGGCCGAGTTCGCCACCGCCGCCGACGGAACGCTGCGGCTGATCCGGCTCGACGGCACCGGCTCCGGCGACCCCGAGAGGGCGCTCCCGCTCGTCGAGCTCACCGCCCTCGGGCACGGCAGCGGCTGGTCCGGCCCGCGCTTCACCGGCACGGCTCTGGGCTCCCGCCTCCGCTACCTGGGCCACCACGCGGACCGCCGCGACGGCTGGGAGCGCCTCACCGTCGAACTCCACGATCCCGCCACCGGGTTGACGGCCTTCGCCGAGCTGTCCTCCCCGGCCGGCGTCCCCGCCCTGCGGTCCCGGGTGCGCCTGCGCAACAACGGCGACACCCCTCTCGTCGTCCAGTCCGTCAGCAGCCTCCTGCTCGCCGGCCTGCCGGGGCCGGACGCCCTCGACGTCCACCGCGCCCGCAACGACTGGCTCGCCGAGTGCCGTTGGTACACCGAACCCCTGCGCGCGACCGTCGCCGACATCAACGCCGACGCCCACCAGCACGACAGCCGGGCCGCCCTCGCCCTCACCGGGCGCGGCAGTTGGCCCACCGACGGCCATCTGCCGATGGGCGCGCTGACCCGACGGGACGACGGCAGGACCTGGCTGTGGCAGATCGAGTCCCCGGCGGGCTGGCGATGGGACCTCGGCGAACGCGCCGGGGGCAGCCACCTGGCGCTGAACGGCCCCACCGACGCCGCACACCAGTGGCGGGTCCGGCTCGCGCCTGGCGAGGAGTTCAC